>JAYUBV010000571.1:0-1060 GCA_043740655.1 Pseudomonadota bacterium
GTTTTGAATTGTGTATAAGTCATTATAGCGCCTCCATTTTAGCCAGCTCGATTAAACGGTTGATGGTATTGCTAATAGTGCGGCCTGACAGCTTTGCCAGCTTTTTAACCTTGGCTAGGTTATCATGGCTTACCCGCGCGTGAATCATTGGTTCGATTTGTTTTTCGGTGTTCATTTTGTTTGCCTTCTTTCGTTTAATTAAATTGCTACTGGTTTAAAATAGTTGCTATCGGGGCAAAGTTCTTTTAGCTGTTCGTCAGTGTCAAAATATTCTGTTATGCCATCATCAGTGGTTAAAATATACGCGTAATTCGTAACAAATTGGTCTGCTTCTTCAATCCATGCGCCAGCTTGTACCACGCCATCTTTAGCTGATATCGTTTTGATAATTGTGTTTGTCATTTTGTTTGCCTCTTTCGTTTAGTTGTTTAATAATCTGTGTCAGTGATTACATAATATCACAATCAATCACAATTACAAGCATTAGATAGGGCTATTTGATACATTTATCCATCTATTTTGCGATCGTTCCTTGTATGCCACTTAAAATGCGTTTTAGATAAAATTGATGTAAACTATAACTACATCGATTTAAGGGTGATTATGACAACCGACTACATGCACGACAGGATCAGAAATTGGGCGCGTTGGTGTACGACTGGGCTGGGGCACGGACATTGTAGAAGTCTCGAGCATCGCTATGTAGAGCCGAGCGATTTGGGTCGAGAATCAAAGCCCTCTGTGTTCACTGATATTTTTGACGCTGCTAAAGTTGAAGCTTGTCTATGCGACAAAACATTCCCAAAGAAATATCGGCATCTGTTAATCAATGAATTCATCAAGCGCAAGCAATATCAACAGACATGCCGAGAGTTTGGAATCCGCTATAATTTATACGATATAGAGCTGGAAAAAGCCATCAATATTCTAGATAATCGCTTACATAAAAAACACTTGACAGCAAATCCTGTCATCGCTACAGTAGTAGACAATCGATCCGCCACTGGTCACGGTATCAATACTCACCTTAATGGTGAGTTGGCGACCGCGTAAGATGCAA
>JAYUBV010000572.1:0-3821 GCA_043740655.1 Pseudomonadota bacterium
GCCTCGTCGAACTTGGCGGATCGCGCCGACGTGCTACAGGCACGCGCCGCCCTCGAAACGCGTCGGTTAGACATCAAGAGCGCCAAGGATGAGGTCCGCGCGGCCGCACGCGGTTTTAATCTTCTGCGCAACTTGCCGGTCGAGCAGGAGCCCGAAGTTTTGGACGGCATTCCCTGGGAACACATTGCCGACATCGTCGTTCCGGAGAAGCGGGGGGACCGCGCCGACGTTAAGGCGGCGGAGGCTCAATTGAAGATGTCGGAAGCCAACGCGATTACTCTACGTGAGAAGAGCAAACCGCAGCTAGATCTCTATGCCCAATACGCTTTAAACGGACGTAACCCGAGCTTTACTAGTTCACTCAGTAGCTCGTACCAGTCCGGCCGGCCCACGGTCGCCGCGGGAGTAAAATTCATCATGCCGCTCGATATCGGCACGCTGTCCGATTCGCGCGAAGGCGCTTCGCGCCTCGAACGGGCCGCCCAGCTGGGGCTAGCGCAAAAACAATACGAAGAGAAACAACAGTGGACCGAGCTAACCGAACGGCTCAAAGAGGCCAAGGAGCGTTTTGCATTGGCCGAGGTGATGGAAGAGGCGCAGAAAGAAAAGCTCGAGTACGAGCGTAAGCGCTTGAAACAGGGCCGCACCACGACTTTTCAACAGCTCGTTATCGAGCAGGAATATACTTTATCGGGTCTTCTCCGTGTCAAAGCTGCAGCCGAAGCGCTGACGACCCGTGCGCAAATGAAGCTTTATGAAGAGGTGGCACCGTGACTCTCTCCGATCTTTCCATTCGTCGGCCAATTTTCATTACTAGCCTAGTGCTTTTGATGTTGGTCGTGGGCGTTATCTCGTTCCGTAGCCTTCCCGTGGATCTATTTCCCGATGTGACGTTTCCGGTCGTTACGGTGACTACGCGTTACCTAGGCGCTGGCCCTTCGGAAATTGAGACCTTGGTGACCAAGCCCGTCGAAGACGAGCTTTCTACGCTATCCGGTTTGAAGCGCCTGACCTCGAAGAGTTTCGAGGGCGTTAGCCAGGTGGTGGCCGAGTTTCGCCTCGAGGTCGACATTAAGTACGCCGAGCAGCAGGTTCGTGACCGCGTGTCGGTCGCCAAGACCAAGATGCCGCCGGAGATTAAAGAACCGGTGATTCGCCGGATTGATCCCTCGGACCAGGCGATTGCGACGCTGGGAATTAGGTCCAACCTAGGCCCCGCCAAACTCTACGACGTGGCGGACCAGATCATAAAGCCGCGCATCGAGCAGATTAAAGACGTCGGCGTGGTTGAAATTGTCGGTGGCCGAAAACGGGAAATCCACGTTTACGTCAATCGCGCTAAGTTGAACGAGCGGCAGATTCCCGTCTCGGCCGTGGCGGGTCGTCTGGCGTCTTCCGGCCAGAACATACCCAGTGGCAAAGTCGATGAGGGTAATCGCGAAACCGTGTTTCGTGCGCTGGGCGAGTTTCAGACCACCGGAGATATTTCCAAAACGCTCGTCAGTATGTTCGGCAATGACGTGCCGACTAAACTTTCTGACGTGGCCACCATAGCGGATACTCTCGAAGACGAGCGGTCGCGCGCCTACGTGAACGGTGAGAAAGGAATCTTTATCGAAGTCTATCGCCAGAGCGGATCGAACACGCTAGCGGTGGTGCGCGCGGTAAAAGCGCTGACCGATAAGTTCAATGCAGATTTGAAGGCGCAGAAGATTGATGCCGTGATCGAGCCCGTTCGCGACGCCGGCAAAAAGATTGGCGATAACGTCTACGACGTTCAAGAAACTATCTCGATCGGCATCCTGCTTACCATCTTGGTCGTTTACTTCTTCCTCGGAAGTGCCCGATCCACGATTATCACTGGCCTCGCTTTGCCCAACTCGTTGTTGGGTGCCTTTATTCTGATGGCCGTCGCCTCGTTCTCGATCAACATCGTCACGCTGCTCTCATTAAGCTTGGCGGTGGGGCTGCTGATTGATGACGCGATCGTGGTACGAGAAAACATATTTAGAAAGCTGGAACACGGGGTGGACCCCGTAACCGCGGCGAGCGAGGGCACCAAAGAGGTGACCTTGGCGGTCGTGGCGACCACCCTGGTGATCATCGCCATGTTCGGACCGGTCGCCTTCATGAAGGGCATCATCGGCCAGTTCTTAAAGCAGTTTGGTTTGACGATCTGCTTCGCCATGGTCATTTCGCTGTGGGATGCGCTCACCATCGCCCCGATGTTGTCGGCATACTTCGCGGGTAAGGTGGAGCAAGCGGGTAAAAAGAAAGGGCTGATGGGCCCCATTCTGAATGCCTTCGATCGCTTTCAAAACAGGCTTGAGAATCTTTACGAAACGACCCTAAACGTGACGTTGAAGCATCCGGCCATCACGCTGGGAGTTAGCTTCGTCATCTTCATCGCGTGTATGGCGACGGTGACCAAGATTCCAAAAACGTTCATCCCGCAGGACGGTCTGGATGAGTTTGTCGTACGACTAGAGCTGCCGACGTGGGCCAACCTCGAGGAGACGAATGGCGCAGTGCTTAAAGCGGACAAGATCATTCGGGCCAATAAAGAGGTGGCGGTCACGATGGCCACGGTGGGCAGTCGCGCGGGCGAGGCGAATATTGGGGAAGTTTACGTGCGGATGACGCCCGCGCGTACCCGCAAAATTGATGGCGTACGTTTGAAAGATATCGTTCGGGAGCAGATCAAGGGGCCGTTGGCTTATGCCAATCCCAAGGTCGTAAACTACGATGCTACCGGTGGCGGTCAGTCCAGCCCCTTCGTCATGAACCTGGTCGGCGCGGATCAGGCGGCGCTGGAGGCCGCTTCGACCAAGGTATTAGCGCACATGCGGGCGGATAAGCGCATGGTCGAAGTAGATACGAACTTCCGTCCCGGGAAACCAGAGTTTCAGGTCGTCGTGAAACCGAGCGCCGTGGAAAAGTACGGTATTACCACCCGGTCCATTGGCGAAGAGCTGCGGTCCCAGGTTGAGGGCGTGACGCCGGCTAAGTTTCGCTCGGAAGGTCGAGAGTACGACATCCGCGTTCGTATGGAGCCCGGTCAACGTAATCTTCGTGACGGATTCAAAGACATTCTCGTGCCCAATGTAAACGGTCGGATGGTTCGTCTGGCTTCGGTCGCCGACGGTAATCAGACGGAAGGCCCTTCGGTGGTGAATCGTCAGGACCGTGGGCGCTACATTCAGTTTACGGCGGATATTGCTCGCGGTTTCGGAATGGGTGAGGTCATTGGCGATCTTGAAAAATGGATGGCTACGGAAGAGGGTAAGTTGCCCAATGGCGTCCGCTACGTATTCGTGGGAACCTCCGAGAACTTTAAGGAACTCGGCGAGTCGATGTTGATCGCCATCGGTACCGGCCTTATATTTGTGTTCCTCGTATTGGCGAGCCTTTACGAATCTTTCATCACTCCGCTCACCATCATGTTGGCGCTCCCGCTGGCCCTTTGCGGCGCGTTCGTCTTCATCTGGTTTTTCGGCGGATCACTTAACCTGTTCGCAGGGCTGGGCATCGTGATGTTGCTCGGCGTGGCCAGTAAGAACTCGATTCTCCTCGTCGATCTTGCGAACAATCTCATGAAGGAAGGCCGTGGACGAAAAGAGGCGCTCATCGAAGCCGGCCGCACTCGTCTGCGCCCCATCTTGATGACGTCATTCGCGCTCATCGCGGGCATGATTCCCGTCGCGGTCGGCTTGAACGAAGCGTCCGCGCAACGTACCAGCATGGGCATCGGCATCATCGGCGGACTCCTTTCCTCGACGATTCTGACCCTCATTGTGGTGCCGTCGGCATTCTTGTACATC
>JAYUBV010000573.1:0-1055 GCA_043740655.1 Pseudomonadota bacterium
ACCACTGCCGCTGTGCGGTAGCGCAGGTCTGGATTCCCGAACACCGTGGATGCACGAATCTTTTCCTAACGGAATTCCAACTAACAAAAATCAACGACAACTGGGGTGAGTGCGTGGACGAAAGAAAACTTCGCCGCTACGGTGCGCTCACAAATGAAAACAATCTTCGCCTTGGTTACCACGGGGTTTCTCTCCTTTTCACTCTTTGCCAATCCCCCTTTCATCGGGCCAGTGACGCAGGCGCCAACGCACACGTACAAAAAAGCTGCGGAATCCGAGGTGCTGCCGAAGAAGAAGAATATTTCTTCGCTCGTGACGCCGCCGCGGCAGAAGCCTGAATACCCTAAACCGACACCTTTGGTGTTTCCGCTGGTGGCCATCTCGCCCGGACGGGTGGCGTTGCGGGCGTCTTCGGCCAGCCGGCCGTCGGCCCCCTCACGACCGCGAGCTAAGCCGATCGTTTTTAAGCCCGTGTTTGGTCCACTGCCGCCGCTCGTGGCCACTCCGGTGTTACCGGCTACCCATCCGAAAGAGCCCAAGTCGGCCGGAGGGAAAGGGGCGCAGAGTTTTTTGGGGCTTCAAAACGACATTCGCGATTTAGCGGCAACGCTCATAAACACGCAGTCGTTACTAGCTGGAGCTAAAGAAACTGCGCGGGTGGTGGTCGATCTGCACGAGCGGAATACTCGGCTGTTTCACCGTGCCGCGCTTTCGCGTCAGGAATGGGAACGATCACTACTAACGCACGACGTCGCCGTCTCCAACGAAGGGGCCTACGCGGCGCTTGCCGACGCCGTCGGTGCTCGGCTCCGCGAGAAGCGGTTGCAGCGGGATTTTGTGCGGGGAACTCAAGTCGACGTGAAAAAACTCTACGGCTACTTCGTGGAAGAATGGGAGTCGCAGTGCCGGGTCACGAAAAAGGATCTCGCCGCCGCCGAGGCCCGCGTGCGTTTAGCGACCTTCCAAGCCAACATGGCCCAACGCTTGGCGCACCACTCCTCCTACTTCGAAAAGGCCGAAACCCACCGTGATCTCGTAGTGGCACAGGCCGACTT
>JAYUBV010000574.1:0-1054 GCA_043740655.1 Pseudomonadota bacterium
CCCACGAGTTCGGCATTGCGTTCGAGGCCGGCGGATCGACGGGGGCTAAAGTGGTGAACCGTGGATTGTACGGCATCGCCGGCTTTGGGATCACCTTTCTCGTGGATCCCTCCAAACGGGCCTTTATCGTCGAGATCTTTCTCGATATGGAATCCGTGCGCCAAGCGCTGCCGGGTTACGTAGGGCTCGGCGCCTTTGGGACGATCACCGGCAACGCGCAGATTTACGACTGGAGTAAACCGCTTAAGGCCACATGCGGGCAGGCGGTTTGCGTTCCCGGCCTCGTGGGCGCCATGACAGAAGACTCACTGCGTGCCGGCATTAGCAAAGAGATCGGCGTCGGATTTCCCGGCGTGGCGGTATTCGCCTCGGATGCGCTCCGCGTTCCCCTCGCCCGCATCGGCTTCTCTACTAAGTTTCCTCTGCTCGTCAAAACGAGAACGATTCTGGGCTCCGCCTGCGTGGCCGGCTTCAACAAGCTCCTGGGCCGTAAATAATCCGGGGAGCGCCCGAAAAAGAGTCCTTTTAGGGGACTGACCCCTTTAAGGCAGGATAGCGAAGAAGCGGCGGGCGTTTGTCGTGGTGATCTCGGCGATCTTCTCGAGTGATGTGCCGCGCGCGGCGGCTAATGCCTTAGCCGTTTCGGGTAGGAACAGAGGCTCGTTCGGTTTTCCGCGGTGGGGGATCGGGGCAAGGTACGGGCAATCCGTTTCGATGAGCAGCCTACTCTCCGGCGCCACCTTCGCAGCTGCGCGTAGCGACTCCGCCGTCTTAAAGGTGAGAATCCCCGAGAAGCTCAAATAGAGGTCTAACTTCGCGGCTTCCTTCGCCTCGTCCAGTCCGCCGGTAAAGCAGTGGAGCACCGCCCCGCACGGAGGAACCTGCTTGCGGGTCAAAATCTCGAATACGTCGGCAAAAGCATCTCGGCAGTGGATGATGAGCGGCAGGTTCCACTCCACCGCTAAATCACAGTGCTCTTCGAACGCGCGGATCTGGTTCTCACGCGTCGCGTGGTTGTAGTGAAAATCGAGCCCCATCTCGCCGATGGCCACGC
>JAYUBV010000575.1:0-3802 GCA_043740655.1 Pseudomonadota bacterium
GCCGGTAGCTGCCACCTTTACCGCGATATCGGGGGTGTCGATTACATCGTTTTTCCACTCCGTCTTGAAAAGGTGGAATCCGTCGCTCACGAAATCGTCGTTACGGGGAATTCCGCGCAGCTCCTTATTGATGAAAGCGCCATGGTGGTAGCTCACCCAATAGTGATTGGTGATCCCCCACAGATGTAGCCACGGGAGACCCACCCAGATGACCGCGCAGTGGATCTCGCGCCAGCGCGGTACCCTAGCCTCAAGTTTGGGAAAGAAGTGCATCCCCGCAATCCAAAAGAAGGTGAGCCCCGGAAAAAAATAGCGTAGGCCGCCGCCCACGCCGTTGGCGCGGTAACTGATGACCTGAAGCAGCCACATCAACAGTCCAGCTCCGATCCAAAACTGAAGCTCGTCTTTGCGTTGGCGCTCCATCCAAAAGAGGGAAGCCAGCGTCGCCAATGCCACCGCCCAGTAAATTTGGCCGGGGCCAATCGCCCCCCCGGGCATCCAGTAGATGCGATTGGCCGGAAACGAACCCCAGCCGCTGGCCGCGGTGAAGATTCCCCAGTAGCGCCGGTAGTATTCGCCAAAGTCGAAACCGAAGACGTAGAGGATGATAACGAGGCTCACGACGGCCCCCACCGCGACGAGCGTGCCCCACTCCCGCGCGCTACCGCGGAGAAAGGTCATCACCGATTTCGGCCGGCGGTATCCGGCGAGGCAACCTACGGTCAGCAAAAATGGCAGTGGGAAAAAGCGCCAGCTCGTGTGGAAAGTGAGCGAAAGAAAAAAAGCGACCGCCACCGTCCAGTAAAGTTCGCCACGTCTTCGCGCCGTAATTTTTTCACGTGCCCACGGGGCGATGAGAAATAAAACCAGGTTGGTCCACACCCCGGCGGTAGCGTCGGGGCGGCCGATCAAAATCGCCATCGCATCGGTGGCGGAGAAGATAAGGTAAATCGGAATCGCGGCCAGCAGGGCGTCCATCAGCCGCTGCTTGCTTTCGCGCATCCATCCGTAAGCCACCAAGACGTAACTTAGCGGCAGCAGCGGAACAAAAATCCGGATCACTTCAAAACTATCGAGAAAGGGCAGCGTCCAATGCACGAACCCTTTCAGCAGCGCTTCCAGCGGGCCGTATACCATGTTGATGAACGCGACCTTAGTGCTGTCGTAGGGATTGATGCCGGCTTTACTGGCAAGGATATGCAGCCAGACCGTGCTTTCTCGCACCTCCAGCTCGAGCGGGAAGTGAAAGGTCACGACGATTTGGGCAAAGGCCATCAGCAAACAGAGAAAGAGGGTGACGTGAACGAACACGGGGCGATCATAACGCGAGCCCGTATTTGTATTGGTGCGTTATTACATTTTCCGGAAAAAGGCCGCCTTCTTGTTAAACTTGTGGGGTGAACACCCAAAATGCCCACGCGGTGATTGAAAACCGCCAAGGGGAAGTCCCGTGGATCGACGGTGGCGAAGTCTGGCGCTACCGCGAATTGCTGTACTTCCTCGTATGGCGCGACCTTAAGGTCCGCTACAAACAGACGTTGCTCGGAGTGGTTTGGGTACTACTGCAACCCATCGCCACCATCGCCATCTTCACGGTGACATTTTCTAGGTGGGCCAAGGTGCCGTCCGACGGTTACCCGTATCCGCTTTTCGCGTTTCTGGGAATTTTGGCGTGGAACTTTTTCGCCTCCGGAGCGCGCAATTCGGTGAATAGCATTACCTCGAGCGCGGCGCTCATCAGTAAGGTTTATTTTCCACGCATCCTCTGCCCGTGCGCCGCGGTGGCGGCCACGTTCGCCGACTTTCTGATCGCGTTGCTGGTTATGGTGCCGATGGCGATTCACTATCACATTGCCTGGTCGTTTTCGGGCGCAATCATTTTCGCGTTGCTGACTTTCGGCGTGGGCTTATTCGCCATCGGATTTGGATTATGGCTTGGTCCCATCAACGCCCGTTTTCGGGACGTGGCTCAGCTGTTGCCCTTTGCCTTCCAGATTTGGATGTACGCTACCCCGGTGATTTACCCCATGACGATCGTTCCGGGTGAGTACCGTAAGTACCTCGTGATGAATCCAATGGTGGGTTACATCGAAGGTTTCCGGAGTGCCATCTTGGGCAAGGCATTGAATCTGGAAGCGCTGGGATGGTCGGTGGGCTGGACACTGTTTTTAGTCGTGACGGGCTTGTTCTTTTTCCAGCGGCACGAACCCGATATCGCCGACTACTTAGGCTGATAGGAAAAATTCATGAAACCGGCCATCTCCGTTCGTGGTCTTGCCAAGTCTTACTATTTTGGCGGTGGTAAGCGGGTGACTGACCTGCGCGAAACTGTCGCCATGCTGTTAAAGGGCAAACGCCGTCCGGCGACCGTGGATGGCCCCGGAAGTATTTTCTGGGCACTCGATGATGTCTCCTTCGATGTGGCGCCCGGTGAAGTCATGGGAGTAATCGGCCGTAATGGCGCCGGTAAGTCCACGCTCTTCAAGATATTGAGCCGCATCACCGAACCCACCCGTGGCCGCGCGGAAATTTGGGGGCGCATGGGTACCTTGCTCGAGGTCGGTACCGGTTTTCATCCGGATTTGAGCGGGCGAGAAAATATCTATTTGAGTGGTGCCGTACTCGGTATGCGGATCGCGGAGATCCAATCCTGCTTCAACGAAATTGTAGAGTTTTCTGGAGTCGCAAAGTTCATCGATACCCCGGTAAAATTTTACTCCAGCGGGATGTACGTCCGGCTCGCCTTCTCGGTGGCCGCGCACCTGCGCACCGACGTTTTGCTCCTCGATGAAGTCCTGGCGGTAGGGGACTACGAGTTTCAACGCAAATGCTTGAACCGCATGCAGGCGATTCGGGACGAAGGGCGCACGATCGTTTTCGTTTCGCACAACATGGCGAGCATTACCGCCGTCTGCCAGAAAGCGATTCTGCTGGATAAGGGCGGTTTACTCGCCGTGGGGCCGAGCCACCAGGTCGTGCAACAGTTTCTGCAAACGAGCGCGAGTTCTGCGGCGGAAGTAACGTGGGACGGGGTTAAATCCAAAGCACCGGGCACGTCCGACTTTGCCTTGAAGTCTATCCGTGTCCGGCAAAAGGGTCAGGAAGGGCAGGGACGTGCGGACCTCGATTTAATTTCACCCGTCGAAATAGAAATTGAATACGACGTGCTCGAGGACGATGTTCCGTTACTGTGCGGCATCCGTGTGAAGGACATCAACTCGTCCACCGTACTGACCTCCACCAATCACGAATCCCTCACCCAGGAACGTGACGAGCTGGCCAATCGTCCGCGTAAAAAAGGGCACTACCGAACCGTGTGCGAGCTGCCCGCCAATTTTTTAAACGACGGCCTCTACAGCATCAGCGTGATGTTCCTAAAACCGTTCTTTAAAGTAGAGCTGAACCTCGAAGACGTGCTCACCTTTTTCCTGCACGACACCGGCGAGCTCCGGAAACATTACCTCGGCCCCTGGGCTGGCTCGGTTCGCCCACGCCTCGACTGGGCTACCGCTAACCTGTCCGAGAGGTACGGAAACAAGCCCGTCCTCGTGGCTAATCGCTAATCAAACCCCCGTTTTTGGCTGGGACTTAGACGGTTAAAATTCATATTTAATATCAATTAGTTGCATTCGAGCCTCCGTCGCTCCCTGTTTCGTTGTCGGGAGCCTGGGCGCGGCGTGGCCGTGGTTTGTGCGGGAGTTTCGCGGCACAAAGCTTGCGATGTACCCAGTTAGGCAACTATGTACGGCAACCTGCTTAAAACTTTTTTCGTCTCCTTCTTGTGGCTTCTCCTCCTCTTTGC
>JAYUBV010000576.1:0-3790 GCA_043740655.1 Pseudomonadota bacterium
CGCGTATTTCCCAAGCTTCAAACGCTTGAGTGATTCGCGCTGGGACTACGTAGTGTTCTCGTGTTCGTTCGAGAAGCCGTTGCCCGTCGCGGAGACGGACTCGGTGAACATTCATCCTATTTATTTGGAATACCTTCAGGAATACCGTCGCCAGGAACAGGAGCGGTACTTTAAGTCGTTCTCCGTTTCAAACGTCACCGCCGAAAAGGACGCCGAAGACGATCGACGGCTACGCTTGGTTACGCACGGCTCCGTTGGTTCCGTTTAAAGCTCTAGTCGCGACAACGCCACCGCCGAATCTAGGATCGCGCGGAAACCGCGTTCCTTGGCGACAAAGCCCTTGATCGATTTCGGCCAGACGTCTTGCAGCAACTCATCGTTTCCTTCGCCGATCAAAAGTACGGGATGCGGCCCAAATTTCTTTTCGAGCATGCGGATGGCCGCCAGCGCCCGTCCGGCCCCGGCATCCCAGTCTACGATGATGACTCCGAAGGGGAGTAACTTTTCCTTTACCGCGTCCCCGACATTTCTGAGTGTGGCCAGCGGCACGTGGAGGTTGGTCGCCACGTCGGTCATGGTTTCGTTAAACGCCTTATCCGAGTTCAGTAAGAGAATGGAGCTTTCGTTCTCCGCGAAGTTTTCCGCGACTTTTCCCCGTCTACCCATATGTCCTCCCAGACCAGCTTATTGCTTGATCGTACGCCCGCACGCTTCCCTGCTTTTTAGCGGAAATATGGAGATTGCGGCACAATGGCTGGGAGGCCTTGCCTAGTACTGTTTTCCAATGAGCACGCGATTGTTCAATTCGTTGGTGTCATCGTCTTTGCGCGGGAAGTGTACATGCAGCTCTTTTGCGATGGCTTGCAGTAGCTCCACGACACCGTCACCGGCTTTGCCTTCGCGGATCCTCTGTACGAGGCGGTTTACCAGTGTATCCCAATGTCCATCGATCATTTTGTCGTGAATACCTGAGTCCGCCAATATCTCCACCCGGCGCTCTACTTCAGAAATCATCAGCAGCACGCCCGTACGGTCGCGCGTATTGGCCATACCCAACTTAGTGAAATGGGCCAGTATCTCCCGATGCACCCGATCGGCGGCGAGCTTTTTCGGCGTGAACAGGCGCAGCAAAGCGCTAAACCGGGTTAGGAAGAGACCGGCGCAGAAACCCAGCATGGTAAGGCTAGCTCCGATCTCGTAGGTGAGCCCCCAGCCCGGGTGGATGGCGTGCCACACGATGCCGATGGCCGAAGTGATGAGTGCACCCGAGATGGCCACCGTCATCGAGACAAGCCAGTAGCCGCTCGAAGCTTGTAGCACCAGCGTGACGATTTCACCGGAGGTGCCCGATTCGGCCGCGCCGATCGCCGTTTCGATTCGCATCAGGTCATCGTGGTTGAAGAAATGGGTTTTAAATTTTTCCATGTTACCAGCTCGAAGACGATCCGCCGCCGCCGAAGCCCCCTCCACCACCAGAAAAACCGCCACCGCCGCCGAGCCCTCCGCCACCGCCCCAGCCTCCGCCTCCACCCCAACTATCCCGACCGAAGAATCCACGCCGACGTCCGCCGCTCGCCAGATTGCTGAGAAATGAGAGGAACATGAGCAGCAGAACGACAAAGAAAAGAATGGGGAGAGAAATCCCACGCGACCGCACTTGGCGCCGCGGTAATGGCGGCGGAATCGACGCCGCGGATAGAGGATGGCCTAGCTTCTCCGCCACCGCTGCAATTCCGGAGGCTACGCCGTCCGCAAAGCGGGACTCGCGGAAGTAAACGCGCACCTGGTTCTGCAGTACCTGATTGGTGAAGGCGTCGGTGAGGTCCCCCTCCAGCCCGTAACCCACCTCGAACCGCATCTTGCGATCCTGCGGAGAGATCATAAGGAGCAGCCCTCTATCGCTGCCCTTCTTGCCGAGCTTCCACTTTTCTACCACCGCCAGGGCCGCACTTTCGATCGCCTCACCCTCCAACGATCGCACGGTCAGTACCACCATCTGAATTTCGGCCGTGCGGTTGACCTGCTCGACCATCGCGGTGAGTCGCGCGGTTTCGTCGGTAGCGAACAGCAAGGCGTCGTCCACCACGGGTCCGGTCAAGAACGGCACCGTGAAGGCATAAACCGGCAACGCGCAGAGCAGCGTCAGGGCGATACCGGCCAGAGTTAGGCGGATAGTTTTCAAGGGGTCCTTTTTAGAAGTTTTGCCTTCTAGAATTTTACCTGGGGCGCCTTTTTCACGTCTTCCGCCACGCTGAAGGTCGCGCGGGGTTGTAGCCCGAGCAGGAACTTCGCGGTCAGATTTGTCGGGAAGAAACGGACGGCCTTATTGTACTCCGCTACCGATTCGATGTACCGCTTGCGCGCGACCGCGATGCGGTTTTCCGTGCCTTCGAGCTGCGCCTGCAGATCGCGGAAGTTCTGGTTGGCCTTAAGATCGGGGTATTTCTCCACCGAAACCAAGAGGCGTGATAACGCAGACGTCAGACCGGCCTGCGCCTCTTCGAACTTCTTGATAGCCTGGGGGTCGTTCAGCGAGTCCGCCTTCAGCGTGACCGACGTGGCCTTGGACCGGGCGGTGATAACCCCTTCTAGGGTCTCCTTCTCGTGCTTGGCGTAGCCCTTTACAGTCTCGACAAGGTTAGGAATCAGCTCTGTCCGCCGCTGGTATTGGTTATCGACTTCGGACATCGCCGCCTTCACGTCCTCATCCAAGGACTGCAGACGGTTATACCCACAACCGGACAAACCCGACATCGCAAGTAACGCCACAAACAACAAAGTCCAACGCATTTAAGTACCTCGCTTGTAAAACGGCATTAAAGCAACAAGCCGGGCTTACGGCAAACCCGTTCACCATTTAGGGTTAGAGTGTGTCATTAAATAAATTCGTCGCAAATTTGTCGCACGCTCCCCTAGTTAGAACTCAAACCGCACGCGGACCTCGCGATAGCTCGGCCAGGCGAAATTATAGTTGAAGACGGATACCCACCCAGCACTATGGCCACCGCGCGAAACGTCCTCAAGGACGGTGAGCGAATAAACACCGGCAAACGACTAAGCGACCGCCAGTCCACCCCTTACCAACCAGCGGACGTCCTCATTCTACGGGATTGCTTCCTCTTCGCGTCGCAATGACAGTAGACCCCCACCCGACGACCTTCCAGGCGGGCGTCTAGAGCTTAGACACCCGCACAAGGTCTATGCTGCTGAAAACAGGCAGTCCACACCCGGCGCCTAGTTTGCATTTATTGACGGGTAGGAATCACAACTATGAAACGGCAACTCCTCATCGCCATCACCTTTTTACTGTCTCCAGTCGCCCAGGGCGAAAACCAGCCCTGGTGGCAGGGGGACGCGGGCTACGCCAGCACCGGCGGCTTTCACTCCGAACTTAATAATGGAAAAGGGGTTGGAACTCCGCAGGTAAATCCGTTCTCCAATTCCGACGCCTACGCGAAGGCTTTGGGTGATAAGGCGAAAGACCCAAACGCGAAGGCCGCAAGGCCCAACGAGACCGAATCCGATCGCCTGATTCGACTTTCAAGAATCGACCCAAGCTTAGCCCCGTCCGCTCGGCCCGAATCGTTGGCCGAAGCCGGCAAGCCAAATTCACCGGGCAAGCTTGGCTGGGACGAAAAATTGGTCGATGCCAAAGTGCTAGCAGAAACCGGAGTCGCGGGGGTGACCGCCGAAAATATCACCCTTGCGATCAGCAGCGCTTTTCGTCAGTCGGACTGTGCCGGCGACACGGCTTGCGAAGCCACCGAGAATAAAAAAATTACCAATCAGC
>JAYUBV010000577.1:0-3783 GCA_043740655.1 Pseudomonadota bacterium
CTTTCGGATATGGCACCCAAAACATCCGGCATTCACGATCGCGATGTGGCGCTGTCGACCGAGCTCGCCGAGATGGCGCTCGAGGTCGCGAAGGTCCACCTGAAAACCGGCGGAAATTACGTCGTAAAGCTTTTCATGGGGGATTCGTTCGAGGGCTACAACAAGGCGATGAAAAATGTCTTCGGACAGGTTCGCATCATCCGCCCTGAGTCCACACGCAAACACAGCCGCGAGATTTTCCTGGTCGGAAAAAATAAACGCGCCCAACCGCTCGGCTAAAACTTGAGTGGCAGTAGGAAGGTTCTCAGCTCTTCTAAGATCTTGGCGGTAGCGCCCCAGACTAGCTCCCTCTCGACTAGGATACCGGGGGACGAGATTTTGAATCCGCCCACGTCCACCAGCGTATTGGTCAGCCCCTTAGTGAGCAGTTCGGCAACGGGCAGGGCGATGATCTTTTCCACTTCGATTTGATTCACGTGAAAGTCGTAGGGCAGCTCGAAACGCCCGACCCATGGATAGATCGTAACGGAAAACCGCGTTTGCACGGGATTGAGCGCCCCTAAAATCGTAACCGAATCCTGACGAAGACCGATTTCCTCAAAGGCTTCCCGGGTGGCCGCGTGGGTAAGGCTCTCGTCGTGCTCCTCTAAAAATCCGCCCGGAAAACTGATTTGCCCTTTGTGGGTCTCGACGTGCTGGCTACGCTTGGTCAGCAAAATCTCGGGGCGCCGACTCAGGGGATTGAAAGCAATGGGAACCAGAACGGCGGACAGGCCGGTTCGATCGAGCGGCTTCCCCGTCGGAACGGGCCAAGAGCGTTCGCTATTCAGCTTTTTGAGAGTTTCGGAAAGATCCGTTTCCCAAGGCATAGGGGCTAAGTTATCAATATGGCTTCTAGGAGGCAATCCCATGGCAAATGTTGAAGCGCGACTCAAGGGTAAGGAATGCATTTTCTGTAAGATCGTGCAGGGGTCGCTTCCCTCCAAGAAAGTATTTGAAAACGAGAAGGTGTTCGCCTTCCACGACATCAGCCCGCAGGCGCCCGTCCACATCCTGATCGTTCCCAAAAAACACGTGGTCGATGTTTTGGATGTGCCCACTAACGAACTATCGGTTTTTTCGGATCTATTCCAGGCGGCGCAGCTGATTTCCGCGCAGTTGGGAATCGCAGGCAGCGGCTTCCGTACCGTTTTCAATAGTGGTGATCACGCCTGCCAAACCATCTTCCATTTGCACATGCACTTGCTCGGCGCCCTGCAAATGGGCGGCTCGATGGTCGGCTAAAATTCCACTGTCGACAGAATGATTTTTGTCGACGATACGACACGGGGCCGGAGTTTTTTTTATTGCCAACATCGTGGTTTTTTTCTTCATGAAAAACTAAAAATTTCCAAACCGTATTGACGAGATTTTACGTGGGGCGATACCGTCTATTTTAAGATTTTGTTTTGCAGCGTTGAGGAGAGGCGCACAAGCGCGCTTTATTGTGAATTCAGAACGTTTTCCACTCGCAACGTAGAAGTTTCCAAACATGAAGGGGGACTCAGCTTGCAGCCGCGGCGCGGCTTAGCAAGGTACGGACCCTTTTCTCAGCAGTTTTAAAAGTGGGGAGAAAACCATGCAGGTCGTCAAACGTGACGGGACGCGGGAAGATGTAAAGATTGAGAAGATTCTGCACGCGGTGAATCGCGCATGCCGTGGAATCTCTGACGTGGAGGCCTTGGAAATTGCCAAGCGCACCATCGCCGGCCTACACGACGGCAGTACGACCGAGGAGCTGGACAACCTCTCCATCGCCACCGCCGTTATGCTCATGGTGGACGAGCCGAACTACTCAAAAGTCGCGGCGCGCATGCTGTCCGAGAGCGTGCGCAAGGAAGTTGGTCGCGATACCGCTTTCCGCGACTACATCAAGAAGGCCGCGGAGTTGGGCGTAATCAGCGACGAGCTGTCTGAGCTCGCGCAGAGCGACATCCGGTCGATCGAATTCGCCATTCGCCACGAGCGCGATGACCTGTTCGAATACTTCGGCCTCAAAACCGTGGTCGACCGTTATTTGCTGCGCCATCCCGACACCCGAAAGCTCATCGAACGCCCGCAATGGATGTTTATGCGCGTAGCGCTGGGGCTCTCCAAGAACATCATGGAGGCGATCGAGTTTTACGATAATATCAGCCAGTTCCTGTACATGCCCGCCACCCCCACCCTGTTCAACTCGGGGACCCGCCATCCTCAAATGAGCAGCTGCTACCTGTTGACGGTCGCGGACGACAGTCTGGAAGGCATCTATAAATCCATCACCGACTCGGCCCAGCTGTCGAAGTGGTCGGGCGGATTGGGCATCTCTTGGACGCCGGTCCGTTCGTCAGGCACGCTTATTCGCGGCACCAACGGTCTATCCAACGGCATCGTTCCGTTCCTAAAAGTCTACGACTCGTCGGTTCACGCGGTGAATCAGGGCGGAAAGCGTAAAGGCGCCGCAGCCGTTTACCTGGAACCGTGGCACTCAGACATCGAGGCCTTCTTGGAATTGCGTAACAACACGGGTGCGGAAGAGCGCCGGACGCATAACTTGAACCTTGCGTTGTGGATCCCCGACCTGTTCATGAAGATGGTCGAGGCGGACGCGCAGTGGACTTTGTTCTCCCCCAAGGACACGCCCGAGCTAATGAATACGTTCGGCACCGAGTTCGAAACGGCGTACCGTAAAGCCGAAGAAGCGGGTAAAGGACGCAAGAAGGTCAGCGCGCGTGCGTTGTACGCCCGCATGATGCAAACGCTGGCCGAGACCGGCAACGCCTGGATCTGCTTTAAGGACCACTCTAACAACCGCTCCGCCCAAACGGCGAAGGCGGGCAACGTGATCCACAGCTCCAACCTGTGCACGGAAATTTTGGAAGTGACCAATGCCGAAGAGGTGGCGGTCTGCAACTTGGGTAGCTTGAACCTCGGCAACTTCGTCGAGGGAGGCGGTGACTTCAACTTCGAGAAGCTGCGTACGGTGGTCGATAGGGCCATTACGTTCCTCGACCGCGTCATCGACATCAACTACTACCCCATTCGCGAGGCTAAGAACTCGAACAAGAAATGGCGCCCGGTCGGACTGGGCGTCATGGGCCTGCAGGACACCTTCTTCAAGATGCGCCTGCCGTTCGATTCCGAAAAGGCGTTGGCCTTGTCGTCCCGCATCGCGGAAGAGATTTACTACCAGGCTCTGAAGTCCAGCATGGTGCTCGCCGAGAAAGAGGGGTCGTTCCCAGCTTTCGAAGATTCGCGCTACCAAGCCGGACAGCTTCAGGTTCAGCTGGCGAAGCTCGCCGGCACGACCATGCCCGAACTGCATTACGACTGGGACGACATGGCGATGCAGGTCAAATCGCGCGGGCTGCGTAATAGCTTGCTCATCGCGATTGCCCCCACGGCGACCATTGCTAGCATCAGCGGTTGCTTTGAGAGCATCGAAGCGCAGCTGTCCAACTTCTTCAAACGTGAAACGTTATCGGGCGAATTTTTACAGGTAAACCGATACCTGATTCAGGATCTGAAATCGCGCGGCCTGTGGAACTCTAAGATGCGCGCCGACATCATCGAGTCGGAAGGCTCGGTGCAGAACATCGCGGAGTTGCCGGCGGACCTGAAGGCCCTCTACAAAACCGTTTGGGAGATCCCACAGAAGACGATGATCGATATGGCCGCTCAGCGCCAGACGTTCATCTGCCAATCGCAGTCGCTCAACCTGTTCCAAGAAAGCCCAACGCTTGGTAAACTATCGTCGATGTACAT
>JAYUBV010000578.1:0-3780 GCA_043740655.1 Pseudomonadota bacterium
TGCCGCGTTTACCGAAGCAAACCCTTCGGTCTGAAGCCGTTCGTAGATCCCATTCACGATATCGCGTTGCTTCTCTTTTGAAAGGGCATCGAACGCGTCGAGCGTAGGCTCTTCACTGCCCGCGGGCGTCTGTAGTTTCAACGTGCCGTTCACTAGGCGGTACGGCAGGTAGGCCACGAACAGGCGGAAGCTGGCGCGGGCCAGATTCGCAAAGCGCGGGTCTTGGGTAAAAATTGTCTGCTTCTCGCGCGAATCCTTCTGAATTTTTTCCCAGTACGCCAGGTGGGCCACAACCGAGCTCGCCCATTCGGCGTAACCGAAGCGTTTTTCTTCCGCACCCTGAAAGGGGCTCTTCACCTTTTCGCCGCGTACGGCCTTACCGACGTACGCGGTCCAGGCGCGGTACGCCGTAGCGCTTTCCGATACGGACAATGACGCAAGCCAAGCCCGGCGAACGTCGGCGGTGACCGCCCGGCCTTTGGCGTCCGGGAAAATTTCTTCCCAGACGGAGCCGATGGTGTCTGAACCGGCGGCGTCGATCAAAATCTGGGTCGCAGCCTGTGTCTGGGTGGACAATGTGCTCTGGAAGCCCTGCCCTGCAGAAAACGGAATCTCGTCGGCGGGAATCGCGTTCAGCGTCAGCCACGCGTTGCCGCTCTTCACGGGGGTGAGCTCCGTGGATTCGCTCCACGCCCAGAAACCCATTTCGTTTAGGAACGCGGCGTAACGAGTCTCTTCCGCGACGGATAGATTTGATTCTTTGCGGGCCGCGGCGATTTGCGACAGAGCCTGGGCTTCCGCCTGGAGGGCGGACAGGTAGCTAGCGGCGGTCGGAAGTTTGGAAAGGAGCCGTTGGCTAAACGGTCCCGGCAGCGGGTACGCCAACGCTACCGCGGTTTCCCAAGCCGCATTGTCCGGTTCCTCAATTTTTTGTCCGGCGCGCTGACGCCAGGACGCAATTCTCTTTTTGAGCAGTTGCGCGCGCGGCGAGGCCCACGACCCCGTCACAAGTTGAGGGAACCACTGCGTCAAAAGGTTTTCCGTGCGTAGCGCAACCCGGGCTTCCGTCTCAACCGTCGCACGGTACCAACGCTCGAAGCGGGCCGGGTCCAATTTCATCGCCGTGAGGTAATCGGAAACCGATTTTAGGTAGTTCGCGCGAGTGGCGCCACTCGCTTTTAGCGGGCGTTGGGCCCCTTCGGCGACCGTATTTAAATCGTCGATAACTTCGTTCGGCGTAAGCGCCATCTCGGCGCCCGACATATCGCGGTGCGATCCGTAGAACTGATCCCAAGCGTACATGCCCCAGAGCTGTTCGTGCGCTTTACCGGCCTTATCGCCTTCGAGAAAACCCTTCGCTTCCGGAAGTTCCGGCAGGTAGTTTCGAACCAACCGGCGCAGCTCCAAGCGAGCCTTCTGGTACTTCATCGCCTGGTTCTTCACTTGGTCGATCTGATTGAGCTCCTCATCGATCGCAAGACCTGCCTTGGTAGCGAGCGCGGCCTTCTGCTTGGCTTCGTCGGCTCCGGCAGTTTCTAGCAATTTGGCGCGGGCATCGTTGGCATCGCGGCGGCGGCTTTCCGCCGCCGTCAGCGTGGATTCTGGGGAGGCGGTGGCGGCCAGGACAAGCTCGGCGCGGGAGGAAACGGCGATGCGGAATTCGGAGAAGCTTGGTAACAGCAACGAGGTGAGCGCCTCTTCGAAGAGCCGCTGCTTCAAGTTGGTTTCCGGAAACTGTTCGAAAGTGAAGAACTCCTGACCAAACAGCCGGGTGAACTCCTTAACGTCCGATTCGGTGGCCAGGGGGTTCTTCAACGCCGTTTCGATAGCCATGAACTTCTGTGCGACGCTCGTGAACCACGCCTTAAACCACGGGGTCATGGCTGAACGCAGTTCGACTTCTTTCGACGCGATCCACGTGTCCGCGTTCTCGCCCTTATCCCATGCGGCGGCGGACAGCGTGACGAGCCAGGCGCGAATCTCGGCTTCCGCTTTTTCCTTCCCGGCCTTATCCGACACGAAGGGTGCCCAACTGCTATCGGAGATTCCGCCGACGAGGCTGTTTACCAGCGCTGCCTTATAGGGATCCACGGGCTCTTTGCCGTCGAACCGGACTCCGTCGCGACCGAACGTCTTCACAAATTCGTGCGCGTGGTAGGTCATCGTGGAGAGGAGGCGGCTTTCGAACAACGCCTTGGCCTTCGCCTCGTCCGTCAAAATTATCTTGGCTTCCCCCACGATCTTCGTCAGCTCTACCCCGGCCGCGGCGGTCTTCCATCCCGCTAGCCCTTCGAACGCATTCGTGTCTTCCACTCGCGCCCGGAGGCGCTTGAGCGTCGCGCGTAACTCCTGCGACGGCGTCAGCACGCCTTCCAGCGCGTCGGCGTGTTTCACCAGGATCGCCTGCAGGGAGTTGGCCTCGACGCCGTTTAGCGACTTCAAATAGATTTCATTTTCACCCAGCCGGGCGAGCTCCGCACGCAAGGTAGCGATGTCGACGCCCGGCACCAGTAACCGTTTCAGGTAACGGCGGAAGAGGAACGAGGCGAACTTCTTGCTCTCGATGTCGTAGTACGATCGCGCACCCGTCGTCTTTAGCCAATCAAGCAGCGGCCGCAGTGCCTTAGCACGCTCGGCGGAGGACCAGCCGCGATCCGTAGTCGGTTTGGCGTCCAGCGTTTCGGAAAACTTACGCAGCACGAGATCGGTCAGCACGCCGACATTGCGGGCCCCCTTGGTGGTGAACATCCGGCGCACCATCTCATCGGTATAGCCGCGCGCTTTAAGGCGCGAGCTCACGTCGTCACGCCGTTTTTCCGCCACACTTTTTAGGGCCGGCACGACGTGTACGTACCCTTCCGCCGTCATCGCATCGGGCGGCGGCAACGTGTAGCCGTAACCGTGCCCCTGCCCATCATCCACGAAGAAGAAGGCCGGCGTCGTACCCACGCACGCTTTTTTAGAAAGTTCCCAGTGGTAGTTCCACGGACCGGGGAAAAGGTTGTAAGGCCCCTGCTTCCAATCTCTGAGTGCCTCTAAGTAGCGAACGGTGTCTTCGGCCTGGGCGGCCTCTTTTACTCGCGGGGTCACCGTGCGCACGTAATGGTTCAGCGACTCTTCCGCGGCCTGCGCGGTATCGATTTTGGCTTCCCCACTAAAACGTTCAAAAATCTGATCGGCGATCTTGACCGCCATCTGCTGCACCTCGCCCGACAGTGCGTCCGACTTCAGAGCGAACTGCCACTTTTCCCGGATGCCGGTCCACAGCGCGCCCATCGCGACGACGCCCAAGCCGTTCTGGTTCGCCAAGCCCATTCCGTAGGCTTCTAACGCTTCCGTCAAAGACTCGGTCACGGCCTGCGTGAGCAGTTGCGTAGTGGCGGCCTTACGGTGTGATTCGGGAAGGGCCGCGACCTCTTCCTGCACCAGCGCGCTCCATAATTTTAGCTTCTCGCCCAGTAGCAACGAGAAGTCCGACGTCGAGCGCCCCGGGGCTTCCTGTAACCGATCCTGAAACGGCACGGCCTTAAGCTCGTCGAACATTGCCTTCTGCCGGGCTTCCGCATTTTGAGCTTGCGCTAACGCTACGTCCGAACTCTTGGCGACGCCGGCGGCCTGGGCCGTAGAGGGCGCCACGACCGTGGTCTTCTTAAAAAACGAGACGAGCCATTCGTTGGCTAGCCCCTGCGCAAAATCGTAAACCTTGTTCGAGGCCGGCACCGGCGCGGGCAGCCGGCCCGCACGGTAGTCCTCTTCTAGCCGACCGACCGCCGCGAAGAA
>JAYUBV010000579.1:0-1045 GCA_043740655.1 Pseudomonadota bacterium
GCCAATGAACCCAGTTCGCCGACCGGATTTTCATGAATCTGCAAAGATTTCGCCAAAAGATTCATTTTAATCCTACCGAACAGGCCTCAAAATGCCTTCTCTCCCCCCGGCTTTTAGATCCTGAATTCCGAATTCCCACGTACTCACGTCACGGCAGGGGCGCCAGCCGACCACTCGCCAGCGGGTTAACCCTGCTTGACGTACGTCCCGGCAGATTCGCTAAGCCCCTTCTGTCGAGCCCGAGCTGAGCCGGAATTGGACAATTCTTACCCACGCATTCCGGTGACGAACCAGATTTAAGAAGCCGAAGCCACGGAGAACATCCCAATCAAACACCCTCCTTTAGGAAGGGGGGAGAAGACGATCGCTGCGCGGTCGGTACGCCGACTCGTGTCGACAGGCCCGCTGTCAAACGACGTTGTGCGCCGGAATTTAGGATATCGGGACTTGTCGCACTGGACGCTGTGGCGTGACTCGTCGTACAATCGCTGTTGGCCGGAGCGAACTGAGCGGTCGCTAGCATGGCACGGCAGGCCAAAACCGGCCGCGTCGTGATAGAGGAAAGTCCGGGCTCCACAGGACGCAGTGGTGGGTAACCCCCACCGTCCGCAAGGATCGGGAAAGTGCCACAGAAAATAAACCGCCGTGCCGTCGTCGCGTTCGACCTTGAGTCGACCGGCAACGATGCGGTAAGGGTGAAAAGGTGCGGTAAGAGCGCACCCCGCTGCGGGTGACCGCAGCGGCAGGGCAAACCCCACTGGGAGCAAGACCAAACAGGAAGGAGCCGGGGATCGTTCCCGGCGCGGGTCGGTTCGGCCCGCCATCACTTCCGGGTAGGTTGCTAGAGGCGGCGGGTAACCGCCGTCCGAGAGAAATGGCCGCTCTCGACAGAACCCGGCTTACAGGTCCGCTCCGGCCTTTATCGAAGAAACTGTTTGTCCGTTAAACCGCAAGCGTAAGTTGCGCGCGGTTCGGCCTGCGTTTGCACGGAGCCGTTTTTGTGTCTCACGCCGAGCGCACGGTCACGAAATCGGCCATCTCTTCG
>JAYUBV010000580.1:0-1044 GCA_043740655.1 Pseudomonadota bacterium
GAGCAAACTCATCGAAGGACGGCGTCACGATCTTTTGCCGAGCGCCCTTTGCCAAGTCCACTCGGTAGAACCGATCGGTATACTCGTTCGTGATGAAAATGTGGGGTGCTGGCGTGGAAGTGAGGGTGCGAATTAACTCAGCCGTCTCCCCGTCTTTTTCGAGGATGGCCGTTGCTTTCGTAAACTCGATCTTTCCTTCGATGAAGGGGACGCCCACCAGAGCGTTGCCCGGCCAGGGGAAATAGAGCACTGACGGATCGGTGGAAAAGAAGGGACGGGCTAGGAATCCCTCCGGCTGCGCTGTATCCACCCGCGTGCCCGTGGACGTGTCGATGACGGTGAGCGGGCTTGAAGAGCCCGGCCCGGTGGTAATGAGGAAACGGCCATCGGGGGAGAGGAGGGGAATTCTCGGTCCCGGATACTCGATAGTGAAATCCGAACGTCCACGCCGTGGTGCGTCTTCTTTCGCCGTTCCTCCGTCCTCCATCGCGTTGGGCCGACGATTTAATTTCCGGCTAAGTGCGGATCGTAGCGAAGCATTCTCCCACCCCTTCTCTGCGAGCATGCGCTTTAACTCGCGCAGATGTTTGGCAAGCCCTTCCACTTCCCTTTCCCGATCGGGGGGAATGATGAGCGGGTCCCCTTCCGCCATCCTTTTTAGGTCGGCCGCCGCGAGTTTTTCACCGCCAATCTGATCGAACAACTCTTCGTAGGTGCGGAGCACGAGGGCCTCACGCTCAGATTCCGGAGCGGTGAGGCTTGCGAAAAAAACAAGGCAGGGTGGCATCGCGGCCCGTGCGCTAAAATTAAAGAGAATTGCGAGGAAAAGGGTTCTCACGGAAAGCCTTCCAGGAAATGGCTCGACCGCTACGTCACCGAGGTGTTTTCCCGGAGTTAGACTCCGAACGCCAGCGGAATGGAGATCCGCGACGAGCCAGCAGCCTCGCTCACCCGAAAGCGCCGGGGGCGTTTCAGGTGGCGGGCTAGGGCGTGGTTCGCTTTTCAGCGGGGCAGCGGCAGTGGGTGCGTCCGATCGTGGTGTAG
>JAYUBV010000581.1:0-1044 GCA_043740655.1 Pseudomonadota bacterium
CGAGATTTAGGGATGGCCACCGAGGTCCAACGGGCTCTGTTCCCCAAAGAAACGCCGCTCGTACCCGGAATCAACGTATCGGCCAAGTACCTGCCCGCCGCCGGGATCGGCGGCGATTACTACGACATTTTCGAAATCGAGGACCGTAAGCAGTTCGGCGTGCTAATGGCCGATTCCAAAACGCACGGCATGGCGGCGGCACTTCTGACCGTGCTGCTCAAGACCAGCATCGAAAGCATGAAGGATCGGTTTCCAAAGACGTTCGAGTTCATCGAGTTCTTGAACCGCGAGCTGAACGGACTTCCGGCGTCGGCCAAGGACCTTTCCGAGCAAGCAGAAATTTCGGTGCTGTACGCCACGCTGGATCGCGCCTCGCTGTCGCTTAAATTCACGTCGGCGGGCACCCTGTACCCGATCGTATGGCGCCGCGGCCGTTTGCTAGAAACCACGCGCTACAAGAATCCGCCGCTCGGTAACCTAGACCACCACGCCTTCCGGGAAACGGAAGTGGCGCTGGAGCCCGGCGATCGCATTTTGTTTTTTACCGACGGCCTTCTGCCCGTCCTGGAAGAGACAGGCCGCAAGGCCTCCGAAGTGCTTGAATCGATTTTTGAAGAGGCCGACGAGAATGGCCGCGATGCCATCTATTTTCAAAACGAAGTGTTGGCCCGCATCCACCGCTACAAAGAAACGCATACGTTGAAGGACGATCTCACCTTCGTGCTGTTATCCGTAGACGAGAAGGCCCTTTTCCTACGGCCCGCTATTTTTCAATCTTCCAAATAAAGACGGGGAACGCGCGGAGAGATTCCGCAGAGAACTTCGTACGCGATGGTCTCGGCCCAGCTGGCTATCTCGGTGGCCAGCAACTCGTCCTTGCCCGATTCGCCGATGAGCACGGCTTCGCTCCCTTCCTTGGTGGAGGGAATGTGGGTGCA
Source organism: Pseudomonadota bacterium (assembly GCA_043740655.1). Taxonomy (GTDB): domain Bacteria; phylum Bdellovibrionota; class FAC87; order UBA2466; family UBA2466; genus JBGSST01. Next base: position 939 of record JAYUBV010000581.1, read on the forward strand.
GTCGACGGCGATCAAATCCATAGAGACGCGGCCCCGCACCGGCGCGCGCTTACCAGCGATTAAAACCTCACCGCGGTTACTCAACAACCGCGGGTACCCGTCCAGA
>JAYUBV010000582.1:0-12038 GCA_043740655.1 Pseudomonadota bacterium
ACGAGCGCCATGATGGGGGCTAGGGGAACAAAGAACTGATGGAGAATTCCCATTACTGGTTACCTCCACGCGGCGTAACCTGAGTCACCCTCGTGTCGCCGGGTTTGGCCAAGCTGGTCCAATAACGTTCGAGCGAAGGCTTCACCTTATCCAGCATTACGTACGGGGCGATGCCCAGCACGAACATGAAAATCGCCATCGGCACGAGCCCCGCCCATTCCCTCGGCTCCAGATCGCGCAGCGTTTTATTCTCGGCGTTGTCCACGGGTCCAAAAAGAATCTTACGCAGGAAAACCAACAGGTAGATCGCTCCGAACACAATACCCGTAATCGCAATAATCGAGTGCCACGGATTGCGCTGGTAGGTTCCCATCAGCACCAGGAACTCACCTACGAAACCATTTAGTCCGGGTACGCCCATGCTCGAACAGGCGGTGAGCACGAGGAAGAAAGAAAACCAAGGAACGACCGAAGCCAGTCCACCGTACTGATTGAAGTCACGCGTGTGGCGACGATCGTAAAGCACGCCGACCAGGAAGAACAGGGCGCCGGTGCTCACCCCGTGATTCACCATCTGAAGCATGCCGCCGGTCAACCCTTCGACCGTCAAAGAGGTAATGCCCAACACCACGAACGCCAGGTGGCTGACCGACGAGTAGGCCACGAGCTTCTTCATGTCGGTTTGCTGGTAAGCGATCCACGCGCCGTAAACGATGCCAACCAACGCGAGCACGCTCAAACACGGGGCAAACTTGTAGAAGCTAACGGTCGCAAGCGGAATCGAAAAACGCAGAATGCCGTAAGCCCCCAGCTTCAGCAGCACAGCCGCCAGCAGGATCGAGCCTCCCGTGGGCGCCTGCACGTGTGCATCCGGCAACCAAGTATGGAACGGGAACAACGGGATCTTGATGAGGAACGCGATCGTCAATCCGAGGAAGACCAGATCCTGCACCGACAACCCTAGCCACCGTCCGTTGGTGGGCAGCGTTACCTTCACGAGGGCCATTAGGTCCGTCGTAAAAAAGCCCAGTTGCTGGCGGTGCGCCACCATCACGTACAGAAGTGCGGCCAGCAGGAAAATACTTCCCGCGAAGGTAAACAAGAAAAATTTCAGCGCCGCATAGATACGGTCTTTGCTACCCCATACGCCGATAAGCAACAGCATCGGAATCAGCATCGCTTCCCAAAAAATGTAGAACAGAAAAACGTCGGTCGAGAGAAACGCCCCGGTCATCGCCGAGTCCAGTAGCAAATAGCTGCTCATCAACGCGCGCGGGTGGCGCGTCTCTTTCCAGCTCGCCAAGAGGGCGATCGGCATCATGAACTTGGTCAGCACCACGAGTGGAAGGCTTATACCGTCCACCCCGAGCGCCACTTTAGCGGGGAAGGAGGACAGCCACGCGTGCGACCACACGAACTGCATCTGCTGGGCCGAGGCACCGTCGAAACTAGCCCAAAGGGCCACCGCTAAAACGACGCCACCGAGCGAAAAGGCAAACGCGATGTTCTTCGCAAAACGATCGGACAACGGAAAGATCAGGGCCACGCCTACCAGCGGTAATAAGATTTGCCAGAGTAACATCATGAAAAGACCGATCCTCTCAGGAAGAACCAGAAGAGGACGACCGCGCCGGCCGCCATTACCCAGAGGTAAAACTGGACGGCTCCCCACTGAACGAAGCTAATGACCGTACCGCCGAAACGGACGAGCTTGGCCGAACCCGTAAAGAGTCCGTCGACCAACTTGGGATCGACCACTCTAGCGAGGAATCCCGAAACCATCTGGAACGGCTTCACGAAGACCACGCCGTAGAACTCATCCACCCAAAACTTTTGCTCGAACACCATCGTAAGCGCGTTGCCCGAGCGCTTGTCCGCGCCTTTGCCGTACATCGCCCAGGCGGTACCGATAGCGAGGAACGCGCCCAATGTAGCGATGCCCATCGCGGCGGCTTCGGAAAGCGGTCCGTGCTCCGCGTGCTCGTTTATCGGAATCACGCCGTCCAGCCAGTGCGACAGTAACGGGTTGACGTGGAACAGATGCGGCAGTTCGAGAACGCCGGCCAGCAATGCGCCGACGGCCAGTACGATCAACGGCACCGCCATCGTGAGCGGGCTTTCGTGCGGATGTGCCTCGGGGCTGCGGAGCGAGCCGAAGAAGGTCAGCAGGTACAAGCGGGTCATGTAGAACGCGGTCAAAATCGAGGTGAACGACGCCAAGCCCCACAGTACCCAGCCTCGGTGTCCGCCGCCGGAGACCAGGCTGAACAAGATGAGGTCCTTACTAAAAAAACCCGAAAACGGAGGCAGACCGCAAATTGCCGCCCACCCAATCGTGAACGTCCAAAAGGTGATGGGCAGGGACTTCTTCAGGCCACCCATCTTAAAAATATCCTGCTCGCCCGACATCGCGTGAATCACGCTGCCCGCCCCTAAGAACAACAGCGCCTTGAAGAAGGCGTGGGTCACGACGTGGAACAGGCCGGCGACGTAAGCCCCCGCACCGAGCGCAACGAACATCAGCCCCAGCTGGCTCACCGTCGAGTAGGCCAAAACTTTCTTAATGTCCCGCTGCGACGTCGCGATTAGCGCCGCCATCACCGCCGTGGCGGTACCGATGACCGCGATAAGCGCACTGGCCTGCGGCGTGACCTGGTACAAAAAGCCCATGCGCACGACGAGGTAGATTCCGGCCGTCACCATGGTAGCGGCGTGGATAAGGGCGGACACAGGCGTCGGGCCGGCCATCGCATCGGGCAACCACACGTAAAGCGGGATTTGCGCCGATTTACCCATTGAACCGATGAACAAGAAAATCGCCGCCAGCGTCAATGTCGGGATATCGACCAAAGTCAGAATATCCGGCTGGGCCATTACCTTGGCCATCTGGACGAAATTTACCGTGTGCAACGTAGTCAGCAGCAGGAAGATGCCAAGCAAGAAACCCGCATCACCGATGCGGTTGACGATAAATGCCTTCATGCCGGCCTGCGCTTTTTCCGGATCTTCGAACCAAAAACCGATCAGTAGGTAGGAGCAAAGCCCTACGCCTTCCCAGCCAATGAACATCACCGGCAGCGACGACGCCGTGATGAGGATCAGCATGTTGGCCAAAAACAGATTCAGGTACGCGAAGTAGCGAGCCGGCGACTTGTCGTGATCCATGTACCCGATGGAGTAGAGGTGGATCAGCGTGCCGATTCCCGTGACGAATAGAGCCATTACAGCGGTCAGACGATCGAAACGGAAACCCAAGTCCAAAGCGAGGTCGCCGATATCGATCCACCGGTGCGAAAGCTCGGCTACTTCCCGCCCTTGCGTAAGGCTGAACCAAAGGACGACCGCGCAAACGAACGAAACTCCGGCCGCGGCGGTAGCGATCACCCCCGAACGGCGAGCCGACTGTATCTTCGACTGTAAGCGCGAGAGCAGGCCATTAATGATAAAACCCAGCCACGGCGCCAGCAGTAGTATTTGTAACGCGCACTTCATCCTTGCAACATCCGGAACAAATTTAGCTCCAGGGATCCTTGCTTACGATAAAGGTTCAGCAGAATAGCCAAACCAATCGCCGCCTCGGCGGCGGCTACGGTGACCACGAAGATCACGAACAAAATGCCTTCGTGGGTCTGAGTCCGAATCGCTACTTCCAGAAAAATCAGGTTCACGGAGTTCAGCATCAACTCCACGCACATCAATACGACGATCGCATTGCGGCGTAGGAGAAAGCCGACCAGACCGATGCCGAACAGCGCAATGGCGGTGTAGTGAGTCCACGAGAGCCAGGATACCTCGTACGCCATCATGCGCGGCCTCCTTTGCCGGGGCCCCGGCCGGGCGTCCGGATTAAAATGCCGTCACTCCCCGACTGATCCCTGTCTTCGGGACGCGCCAAACAGTAGGCCGCAATGATGACCGCCAGTAGAAACACCGACAGAACCTCGAACGGCCACAGGTACTCGCGGAACAAAATCTTGGAGACGGTAGAGAGGCTTCCCAATGCCTTGTGCGAATGGGCCACGGCAAAGGTGCCGCGATTCATGGCCCGCAGGAGAAAGAGTGAGAAGATCCAGCCCGTGCCGGTGACGACCAGGGTGGCGAACCAACCCGGCCCTTTGCCCGTTTGAATCACACGACTCATGTCGAGCAGCATGACCACGAACACGAAGAGCACCACGATGGCGCCCGCGTAAATTAAGATCTGAATTACCGAAAGAAACGCCGAGCCCCACAGCAAGTACATGGCCGACAAACCGAAAAGGCTGAACAGAAGGCCAATGGCGCTATAGATTGCGTTGCTAGACAGCACCACCATCAATCCACTCATCAACGTGATAATTCCCGACGCGCAAATGAGCCACTCTTTCATCGCATCTCCCACGCGTAGAGCAGCACGGCGGTGACCACTAGGTTGATAAGGCCAATCGGGATCAAATTGCGCCACGCCATGCGCAGCAGCTGGTCAAACCGGAAACGCGGCAACGTCCAGCGAATCCAGACGTAAATCATCAGGAAAGTGTAAACCTTCGTGAAGAACACCCCGAGCTGCACGATGGCTAGCAAGTTACGAGATCCCCCGAGCAAATTATAGAGAGTGTCATCGGTGATGAACGGCAGGTGCCAGCCACCAAAGTACATAGTGGTCATAATTGCCGACATCGTGAACAGGTTCATGTACTCCGCCATCATGAACGTGGCGAACTTCATACTGCCGTACTCGGTATGGAAACCGGCGACTAGCTCACCTTCCGTCTCGGGAAGATCGAACGGCACGCGGTTCGTCTCCGCGAGCGACGAGATGAAAAACAGCAGAAACCCGAGCGGCTGAAAGAAAATGCCCCACTTAGGCAGGAAGCCAAACACCAGGCCATCCTGCATGTGCACCATCGCGCGCAGCGAAAACGTCCCGTAAAAGAGCACCGCGCCCGTAGCGGCGAGGCCGAGCGGAATTTCGTAGCTGATCATTTGCGCCGAAGCGCGCAGCGCTCCGAGCAGCGAATACTTGTTATTGGAGGACCATCCACCGAATAGGATTCCGTACGCGCCCAGCGAACCAATGGCCATCATGTAAAGGATGCCGACGTTTAGGTCAGAAATCTGCAGCTGGTACTCGTAGCCAAAAATCACCATCTTATCCGCGAACGGCAACGCCGCAATGACAATCGACGCCGGAATCAGGGACATGATCGGAGCCGCGACGAACAAGAACTTGTTCACGTTGTCCGGAATCGGGTCCATCTTCCAGAAAAATTTGATCACGTCCGCCACGGCCTGAAACAGACCGAACGGACCTACGCGGTTCGGACCGGGGCGATCCTGAATGAAACCGGCCGCCCGGCGCTCTACCCATAACATCACGGGAACCACGTTCACCACGGAGAACCACAGGACGAAAATCTTGAGTGCATTTACCGAATGTTCAACCGCACCCATCAGTCGAGCTCCAGCACGTTCTTACGGTAGATGTAGACGAGCCCCAGTACCAAAAACGCCATGTAGCAGAGCATCGCCCAAAGCAGGCCGCTATCGCCCAGACGAATGGTCTCGCGGTAAACGAGCGCCCACGGGAAAAAGAAGACCGCTTCCACGTCGAATAGCAAGAACAGCACGGCAATGAGGTAGAACCGGCTTTTAAAAGGAATGCGTGCACTGCCTTCCGGCTCCACCCCGCACTCGTAAGTGGTCAGCTTGGTGGCCTGCGGATTACGCGGCCCCAGGATGGCAGATAGCCCTATAATCACGACGCCGGCGCCTAGGCCGATGATGAAAAGGATCGCGATGGGAAGATAGAGGTCCAAAGGACTCCTGGGTTAAGGCAGTAATGCGGCGACGGAAGCCTTCGCCATTCTCAATACCGGACTGAAAAAGAGACCGAGTAGCAGCGTGGGTATCGCCAACAGCGCTAGGCCCACCCAGTGGTACGAGGTCATGGCGATCGCAGACATGGGCTGCGACGAAGCCGAAACCGGCTTGTCCAACCACATCGCTTTCACGATGCGCGTGTAGTAATAGAGCGACACCACGCTATTCAGCACGCCCCAGAGCGCCAGCCATAGGAAGCCGGGAACGTCGATGAGCGAACCAAACAGCAAAAACTTTCCGACAAAGCCGCCGAACACGGGAATGCCGGTCAATGAAAAAAGGAAGATAGCCATCACCGTTCCGAGGAACGGGTTGGTCCAACCGATGCCGCGGAAAGACTCCACATCGTCCGAGCCACGCGATTCCATCACCAGGCCAGTTACTACGAAGGCTCCCACGTTCATCGCGTAGTACACGACGAGGTAGAACAGAACCGCGACCAAACCTTTTTCGTTCATCGCCACTAAGCCCATCAGGAGGTAGCCTACGTGCGCGATGCTCGAGTAAGCCAGCATGCGCTTCACGCTAACCTGCGCGATGGCCGAGAAGTTACCCACGAACATCGTCATCGCCGAAACAATCGCCAATCCCGTAATCAGCGCGCTGCCCGGCAAGACCTGGAAGGTGTCGCCCGTTTTGTTGGCAAACACGGTGAACAGGATACGGATCAAAGCCGCCATGCCCGCCGCCTTGGGACCGACGGAGAAGAACGTCACCACCGGAGTCGGGGCGCCTTCGTAAACGTCCGGAGTCCAGAAGTGCATCGGGAACGCGGAGATTTTGAACGCCAGCCCGCCGAAAATCAGCAACATCGCCAACTGCAAAATCATCGGAGGCTCGGCCATGTTCATCGCGACCAGCGCGGTGTGAATATGGCTGTACTGCAGGCTGCCGGTTACGCCGTAAAGCAGACTAAAGCCGTAGATCATCAGACCGGACGATAGCGCGCCGTACACGAGGTACTTCAATGCCGCCTCGTTCGAACGCAGACTCTCTTTATTGAGACCCGCCAGCGCGAACGACACGATGCTGACCGTCTCAATGCCGATATACAGCATGATGAGGTTGGTCGAGATCGCCATCAAGCTCGAGCCAAAAACGACGCAGAGAATGAGGATCGCGTATTCGTTGCGGTACTTCTCTTCTAGCTCTTTAGACCCGTAGGCCGCGTAGAGACCGAGAATACCCGCGGCGAATACGAGAATGCGGAAGAACGACGACAGCCCATCGTGCGCGACGACGCCGGAGAAATAGAGTTGCGGCTCCAATGGCATCAGCTTAAGGGTGGCCGCGATTGCCGCCACCAGCCCCAAGCAGGCCAGCATGAAGGAAAGCACCGTCGACCGGGCTTTCGGCATCGCGGCGTCCGCCAGGAAAATCAGCACCAGAACCACCGTTAAGATGGATTCCGGAGCGAACCACTTCAAGCTGTCTAAAACGTTCTGAGCCACAATTTACCCTTACGCGAAGATCGTGATCAGTTTAGCGACCGTTGCGGACATTAGGTCCAACACGGGTTGGGGATAAACACCCAAAACAATCACGAGTACGCAAAGCGGAGCCAGCGTCAGCTTCTCGCGCCAGTTCATGTCCGTCAGATCCTTGTGCTCCTCATTCAAGGGGCCAAGGTAGACGCGCATGAACATCCACAACAGATAGGCCGCGCCGAGCACGATGCCCAACGAGGCGATTACCGTGAGCGTTTGCAGGCGAGGAACTGCCAGCGCCCCCATGAACACCATGGCCTCGCTGATAAAACCACTAAGTCCTGGCAAGCCCAACGACGCGAACAGAGCAATCGCCGAGATGCCGGTAAACACCGGAACCTGCGCCGCGATACCACCGAAGCCACGCGTGCCGTCCGGTTTCACAATCCAGCGGTGGTGGGCGCGATCGTAGATCACGCCGACCAGAAGGAACATCATCGCGGTGGACGTACCGTGGTTAAACATCTGCAACACGGCACCGTTAACGCCGGCGGTGGTAAAGCTCGCCATACCCAACATCACGTAGCCCATATGGGACACGGACGAATAGGCGACCAGCTTCTTCAAGTCGGTCTGGGCCATCGCGCAAAAGGCGCCGTAAATGATGTTAATAACCCCCAGCAGAGCCATCGCGTTGGCCGCCCAGAGGGTGGCTTCCGGAAGGATCGGGAAGTTCATGCGCAGGATGCCGTAGGTTCCCATCTTCAGCAGGACACCGGCCAGAATGACCGATACCGCCGTGGGGGCTTCTACGTGCGCCCAGGGCAACCACGTGTGGAACGGCCACACCGGCACCTTGATCGCAAACCCGATGAAAAGTCCCAGCCAGAACAGCTTATCCATCGCAAACTGCGTTCCGAACAACGTCATCGTCTTGCCCGCGAACGGGTGAAGCTCGGCGAGCTTGATCAGGTCGAAGCTGTGCGGTTCGCCGTAGTAGTACATCGCCAGCATGACCAGCAACATCAGTACGGAACCAAACAACGTATAAAGGAAAAACTTGATCGCCGCGTAGACCTTGTTCTTGCCACCCCAGATGCCGATGAGGAAGTACATCGGCAGCAGCATCACTTCCCAGAATAAGAAAAACAGGAAGAAGTCCAACGCGCAGAAGACGCCCATCATGCCGGTTTCCAGGAACAGAAACATGGCGAAGTAACCCTTTACGCCACTGTCGATTGTCCACGAAGCAAAGATGCAGAGGAACGTTAGCAAAGCCGTCAGCAGCACCATCGGAATGCTTAGGCCGTCGATGCCCATGTAGTACTCGATGTTGAACATCGGTATCCACGAGAAGCGCTCCACGAACTGAATGCCCGGATTAGCCCGGTCAAACATCATGAAAAGCTTCACGCCCAAGAGCAACGGAAGGAGGGTGGCCACCACGGCGGTGTACCGAACCCATTGCGGTTTATCTTTGGGGAGACACAGAATTACCAACATCCCGATCAACGGGATAAACGTCATTAGACTAAGCATAAACTTCAGGGCCTCCCTCTATCTCAGCACCCAGTAAACCGTCCCGAGCGCGATCATCGAAAAAATCAGATACTGCTGCACACGCCCGGTTTGAAAACGACGAACGGCCCAGCCGCTCACCGTAACGAGATCGCCGGTGCCATCCACCCCGATGCGATCCACCACCACTTCGTCGAACTTTCCTACGACGGAGCGAATGACCAAAGTCACCTTTGCCCAGCCATCCACGAAAATGCCGTCGATGACTCGGTTGTCGAACTCGGCGAGCAAGCGGTTCCAGGGCAGAAGCACCTTCTGAATCAGGAACCCTACGTACAGCTCGTCAAAAAAGTATTTGTGCCAGAGGATGTGGTGCATCGGTCCGAACATGCGTTTAAGTTTGTCCGGGTTAATGAGCTTTTTCAGGTAAACGGCCGTGGACAGCAAAATGCCGGCCGCGGCGATGAGCAGCGAGAAGATCAGCGCCAAGCGATGCGCCTCGTGGTGGATCTCTTCGTTGCCGTGGTGGGCGTTGATGCTCATCGAATGCTCGGCCGCCTCCACGCTGTGGTCAAACCACGTAACCGGTAGAATCTTGGCGTCAATGGCTTCCAGACCCGTCGGCCCCGCGTACCAGAGCGAGAGCGAGAGCGTGGCCAAAACGACTAGCGGGAACACCATGATAAGCGGCTGTTCGTGCGCGTGGTGGTGTTTATGCTCGTCGCGAGCGGCTCCGAAGAAGGTCATGTAAAGCAGGCGGAACATGTAGAACGCCGTAACGCCCGCGGCGGCAAAGCCCAGGATAGGAATAATCATGTGAGCCCGGTGTTCCATGCCGAACGCCAAAGCGCCGGCGAGAACGCGGTCCTTACTGACGAAGCCCGAGAAGAAGGGCAATCCGCTAATGGCCAGCGTGGAGATAAGCGTGCATAGAAACGTCCACGGCATCTTGGTGCGCAGGCCACCCATTTCCCGCATGTCCTGCGTGTGCACCGAGTGAATCACGCTACCGGAGCAGAGGAACAAGCAGGCTTTGAAGCAGGCGTGGGTGATGAGGTGGAGGAAGGCCGCGCCGAATGCGCCGACGCCAACGCCCATCACCATGTAACCGAGCTGCGAAATCGTGGAGTACGCCAGCACCTTCTTGATGTCGTTCTGCACGATCCCGATAAGCGCCGCGAGGAACGCCGTGATGGCGCCGACATACGCGACGACCGTTAGAACGCCGTGAGATGCCTCGAGCAACGGATAGGTGCGGATAAGCAGGAACACACCGGCGGCCACCATGGTGGCGGCGTGGATAAGGGCCGAAACCGGCGTCGGGCCTTCCATCGCGTCCGGCAACCAAATGTGCAACGGGAACTGGGCCGACTTACCGATGGTGCCCATCACGATCATCATGCCGATGAAGGTGTAGGCCGGGAGCCCCAAGATCAAAGCCTCCGCGCCGACGCCGTTCTTTACCGCGCCGTAGAGCTCCATGAAATTCGTCGTGCCGAATACGTAGTAAAGGCCACAAATGCCCAAGAAGAAGCACGTGTCGCCCACGCGCGTGGTCATGAACGCCTTGATGCTGGCGTTAATCGCGGACGGCTTTTTATAGTAAAAACCAATCAGCAAATAGGAACAAAGGCCCATCAGTTCCCAGCAGATGAAGAAGGTTAACAGGTTGTCCGATATGACCAGCCCCAACATGGCGGCCGAGAACAGCGAGATGTAGGCAAAAAACAGGTGGTAGCGCTCTTCACCGTGCATGTAGCCAGTGGAGAAGAGGTGGATCAGCGTCGAGCAAAGCGCGACCATAAACAGCATGATCGCGGTCAGGTTATTGAGCAGCACGCCGATGACGAGCTTAAAATCCTGCGAAGCGCGCAACGGAGCATTCGCCACGCCGGGCACCGAGATCCAGGTGAACTGGAGCGTCTCGAAAAGGTTACCCGTCGAAAGCATGTTGATGAAAATCGGCGTCGCAAACGCGAGCGAGCCCGCAATCGCCAACACGGAAACAAAGTCACCGTGGCGCGGCAATTTCTTACCGATCGCAGCCTGGATCAAAAAGGCTACGAAAGGAAGCAGGGGTATCCAGAGACAACTTTGCGCAGAGCCCATGCTAATTCCTTAGGAGATTGGCCTCGTCGGCATCAATGGTCTGTTTCAGGCGATAAAACCGCAGGATAATCGCTAGTGCTACCGCAGCTTCCGCCGCCGCAATTAGAATCACGAAAAGGTTGGCGACCTGACCGTCAATGGATGCGGTCCGGTACCGGCTGAAGGTCACGAAGTTGAGCCCCGCCGCATTCAAAATCAGCTCCACGCCCAGCAAGATTCCGATCGCGTTTTTACGCGACATCACGCCGATAAGTCCCAGACAGAAGAGAAGCGCGCCGACGATCAAAAAGCCCTGAACTCCGGTCGCTTTATCCAAAAAGGCAATGAAGGCGGTCATCGGGGCCTCGCAATCCAGACGGCACCCACTAGAGCACCGAGCAGCAATATCGTGATCGCTTCGAAGGGGAGCAGGTAGCTTCCCAGTAGGGCTTCACCGAGCAGCGCGGTTTTAGGGGTGTTCAAAAACTTTTGCGCCGCTTCGGCGTTGTCCGCGAGGTACTTGGTGTTGATGTCGAGCAGCGCTTTGGACAGCGCACAGAAGAGGCCGGCGCCGATAAGAATGGGGGCCAGCAGCTTAGTACCCACATCCCGCAGCTTCATCTGGTAGAGCCACTGCGTAAGCATGATCGCGAACAAAATCAGAATGGTGATGCCACCGACGTAAACGATGATCTGCGCGGCGGCCAGGAAGTCGGCCCCCGAAAATACGTACATAACGGCCACGCCGATGAAGGCCACCAGCAGAGCGATGGCACCGTAGAGCACATTCGGGTGGAACGTGGCGATGAACGCGGCGACTACCGTGAGGACTTCCGCTCCGAAAAGCACCAATTTCATGCCGTTAGTCATCGAACCCCTAGCCTCCGAAAGCTTTCGCCAGGAGCTGCATCAGCGATTGCCCCTTGAAGGCCCACATCCACAGCGCCGTGCCCGTCACATTGATCAGGGCGAGCGGGACCATCCCTTTCCAGCACAGCCCCATCAGCTGATCCACGCGAAGACGCGGCAAGGTCCAGCGGAGCCACATAACGACAAAGACGATGAAAAGTGTCTTCACCATGAAAACGGTGAGGTGCACGATCGCAATGATGCCGACCGGCAGAGGAATGACCCATTGGTCGA
>JAYUBV010000583.1:0-12011 GCA_043740655.1 Pseudomonadota bacterium
AAGTCCGCGTCGGCCCTTTTTGCAAATAACGCCCTGCCAGAACTTTACCCCATTGCCGTGGCCGATCAGATTAGCCTGCTTAAAGACACCAAAATTGAACTCAAGCGCACGACCCCACTGGGTTCGGAGACCAATCTACTCGACGCCTGTTTCTCGTCGAAAGCGGTATCGGACATCCCGCCCAGTGCGGTGACCGGCGTGAAGCTAGCGGCCATCTTCAACAATGCGAACGGCTTGCAACTGGCAAACTTGGACCTTAATACCGGCGGGCTGTCCATGCAGCAAATGCTTCCGTACGATTTCATCAGCGACTACCTCCTGCGGGCGTCCCCCGATAGCCGACGTCTCATTGCCTGGCGGCCCGCCGACGGCAACCACCGGCAATTTTCATTTTCACAAGACGCGCTCACGTTCCGGCAGGACCTGCTTACCGCCGGCGATCTTTCTAACCGGTCGAATCTGTTCTTTTCCGCAAACTCGCTTTACGCCTATTTCGTCGATAGCAGCAACGCGCTCTTTACCGTCGCTAGCCCCAATCAATACGAGGTTACCCTACCTAGGACGGGGCCGCTCCTTCAACAGCTGGCTACCCTTTCGCACGACGGATTTGTCTATAGGATCGATCCCAGCCGTCTCTACGTTGACTCCGCTCCGTTTCCCCCAACCTGGAGTACGGGGTTGAACTTCGCACCCACGGGGATTGACGTGCCGAACTCGACAGCATCGCCCAATGTTTTGGTCACGAGTGAAGGGATCTTTTTTCTCTGGTTAGCCAATAGCGCAGCCATTCGGGTGCAGCTCGCCAGGTACTTGCCGAACGGAAAATTAGGCATGGTCGGACAGCCTAAGGACCTCGGCATTGATACGTCGAATTTTGGTAACTACCAGTTAGCCTACTCTGCGAACCAGCGACTGCTCGTCGTTCGCAGCGGTAATTTCACCACCTCCACCTTGAATGCCTACCCCGTTTCAACCGCCGGCGACATAGGGCCGGCGAACGGCAATTTATTGCAGGTTGTCAACTTCCTATCCTTCTTCATGGAGCCCTCGGCCCGTTTCCTCGTCGTGAACTCACTCTTGGGGGGGGTGCAGAGTGCGATTACCTCGTACCAAATCACGGCGGACGGGCAGTTTAATCAAAAAGGCACCCTTGCCGCACCAACGATCCCGAACAATTTAGTGGCGGTCGTGCCGCTTGCGACGCGGTAAAACTAAGCCCTCAGGAGACCTGAACATGCGCCACGCCTTAGAATTTCTTTTCTCGTGCCTCGGTCTGCTGTCCCTTTCGTGCTCCGTTTCCAGCGAACACCGTACGGCCACGGTCCGCATTCCGGTTGGCGAGCTGCCGCTACGCACCGCGAACGGGCGGCTCGCTTACGATTGCTACGCCGTCTCCGTCACCGGCCCCGGCGTCTCACCCACCGCCAGCGCCGATGCCTTGGGATCCTATTCCCCCGATTGTTTGGAATGGGGGATCTATTCCACTTTGGCCTCATCCGACCAGCTGACGCGCGGGCTTAGCCTTAAGATTCCGGCCGGTGTGCAACGCACGATAAAAGTCTACGGCATCGTCACCCGGGCGCTAGGGGCGGCGTGCGCGGGCCTTCCCGCCACCGCGCTCTTTCAGAACTACGCTTTGCCGGAGCTCTATCCCCTCGCCCAGTCTGACAAAGTGGACCTTCTTAAAGATACCAAGGTGGTGATGAAGCGCACCACGGCGGCGGGCAGCGAAGCCAATATCCTAAACGCCTGCCTCTCGACCAAGCCCGCTTCCGAAATTCCGGCCTCTGCGATTAAAGGCGTTAAGTTAATCGGCGCGTTCAGTGACCCCAATGGCATCCAGCAACTTGCGCTGAACCTTTCGACGGGCGCGATTACGGTCGACGCCTCGTTGCTCATCGGGGTTTCCACCGGATCGAAAATGCAAAGCGCGCCGGACGGTAAACGGGTCTTCGTATGGGATCCATCAGTCGGCAGCCACTTTCAGTTTCTCTACAGTGCCGGCATGTTGAATCCCCGGTCCGACGATCTCGATGCGTCAGCATTCGCGGGTAACCAGTACGCTTACTACTCTCCCAGTGCCGAATTCATTGCTTTCTACGGCAACACCATGGCCTTCGGAAGAGCTTCACCCGGCAACCCGTACTTGAAGAATCAACCGAGCAGCTCTTCCGCAAATATCGGAATTCAATTTTTCCCCCACGGGAGTTACCTCTACGCGGTATCGGGCAGCAGTCCGTTAACTCTAAACTCTTTTCCGTTTCTGGCCGCTTGGGACCAGCCGCCGTTTTTTAACCCGGCAGGTTTTAGCTCCGAAGGGTCCACCCCGATGCACCATTCCCTTGCTACCAGCAAGGGAATATACCTAGGCTATCAAAATACTTCGGCCTTTTACGTCCAGTACCTGGAGTACCAAATCAATGGGCAGGTCCAACCAATCGGAGCGCCGGCTTTGGTGGGCACCGGCGGCGTTGCCGACGATTACGAATTTGCGCTGTCACCCAACGACAAATTCCTGGTCGTGAAGTCGGTAGCAGGTTCGGCCTTCTTTTCTACCTTCCCCCTTTCCGCTGATGGCGCGGTGAATGGGAAAAAGGCGGACTTTAAGGCGATTCCGTACTTCGTCACCTTTTTTCGAGAGCCCTCGTCCCACTTTCTCGTGGTGGCCTCGCAGCCGACGGGGACCAATAGCCAAGTCGAGACGTTTACCGTTTCTGACGCTGGGATCCTATCCGTAGCGGGAACGATCGCCTCGCCCTTACTTAGCTTGAACGTTCAGGGGCTTGTCCCGCTTGCCGAGCGCTAGGGCTTAAGCCGCCTTCTGTTCGAACGAGCTTAAGAGCCCAACGAGCAGGTCTCGATTCTTCAGGCGAAACTTATCCGCCCCCAGGAACTCGAGCACGCCGAGCGAGGCAAGTTGGGAGAGAATTTTGGTGAGGCTATCGCGATCCATGTCGAGGTAGTCGAAGAGCAGCGCGATCGAAAATTCTGGCGTTTGCCGGTTCATCGCCGATCGTGACCAGTAGGCCAGCACCGATACTACCCGGCGCAGGGGCTCCGTGGGGCGAAGCGCGTTAATGAGGTAGTTAGCGTTATCTTGTCGACGTAGAAACCCGGCCACGAGGAAGCTTACGATATCGACCATCAAGGCCGGGCACTCCTTGTTCCATTTCAGAAACGATTTGCGGCTGATCTCGAGCAACTGACAAACCATCAGCGCTTCCGCACCGAAGCGGCGCTGGTAGGCGCCTTCGTGCACCAGGGCCTTCTCCCCGATGACTTCGCCGGGGGCCAACACCGGTTCGTTGAATACCCAGTCATCCCCTTCGCCCGTCAGCTTCATGCTGCCGTCTAACAACAGAAATGCGGTGTCAGCCTGCTCGCCCTGCTCGAAGAGTACCTCACCCTTCCTTAGGGTGATTACTGAGGGGGCCACCGACGGGAGTTTCAAGAACGCACTAAAGTAATGCATGCGAAGGTTTTCGGTAAAAAACCCTAAAGCCTTTAGTGATTCTTTAGCCCTTAGGGGCCTTTACCCGGTGGTGCGGCAAGGCGAACTCGGCCACCAGGGGCAGGTGATCCGAAAGGAAATGCCACGGCTTGCCGCTCAGTCGATTGGCGTCGGTCAGGCTTAGCTCACGAAAGTAGATCCGGTCCAGGCATAGGAACGGGAACTTCGACGGGAATGTCTTGGCGTGCTTCAACTGAAACTTCGTGAAGGCTTCACTCAGGTTCAACGTCTTTTCGAGCCGCGCCGTGATGAGCTGTCGCCAATCGTTGAAGTCACCCGCCAGAATGAGCGGCGATCCCACCGGCACCCGATCCTGGATGAAGGCGGTCAGCTTCTTCAGCTGCGCCGTCCGCTCTAGCTGCAGCAATCCAAAATGCGTTCCGATGATGTGCGCGTGCTCTTGGTGACCCGGCAGATCGATCGTGGCGTGAAGCAGTCCGCGCTTGGGCATAAAACGCAGGTTACGTTTTTTCCCGGGCCCCACGCTGATATCCACGTGCTCGGTGGAGACAATGGGGTAGCGACTAAGGATCGCATTGCCGTGGAATCCTTGGTTCAGCACGGCGTTGCGGCCGTAAACCGAGTGAGCCATCAGCTCGTCCATCAACGCTTCTAGTTGTAGCGGACGATTTAATTTGGGATCGGGTAAATCGTCGCCGGGCTCTTCCGCCACTTCCTGCAACAACACTAGATCAGGCTTTTGCGACTGAATAGCCTCGCGCAGCTCGCGGAACGAGAGCCTGCGACGATCCACGGTCTTACCCTGATGGATGTTGTAGGACAGGATGCGTATCGAGGTGGCAGTTTTCATGGACGCACGGTGTTTTTAGCCCACCGCTTTTTGAGAACTTGAACTAGTTCGTTGTTATTCACGTCAGTATGGTTTGCTTCCTTAGTTCCTCTTCGGAAGTTAAACTGATCATAGTCTATTTTCTTAAAACTGCTCTCCCAAAGCCACACGGAATAATTGACGCCGTACTCCTCGAATAGGTCGGTGACTTCGTCCAAGTATTTCGGTGCCCCGGTCTGATGGCGGAATACGCCGAATTCGCCGATGCTGACGGGCGTCCGCTTCTTTTTCCTCACCTCTTCGACGTCGGCGAGCCGCGTCTTTAGCCAGGCTTTGTTCCACGTCTCGCCGTCCGGGTTCGCTTTATTCGCCGGATAGGCCATGTTTAGCTCTTTGTGGGAATACTGGTAAGGCTCGTAGAAATGCACGTTGGTGACGAGGTAAGGATCCTGGGGTAGCTCCAATGCCTTGGCCCACTCCAAGTCACTGAAGTTTAGGCCGCCAACTAGAATTGGGACGGTCTTGTTTTCACTACGAATGGCCTGGATGAGGCGAACGGCTAGCGGATTCCAATCCTGCGTCTTGCCCTTATACTTTTTGTAAAAGGCCGCCGCACTTTCGACAGGCGGAGAAAGGGTCCGATTCCCGTTAGGCTCCACCATGAGATGGAAGCCCGCCAGGTTTGGCTGGTTACCAAACTTCTTGGCGACGTGTTTCCACATCGTCACCCAGGCGTCCTGCGCCTGCGGGTCGCTCCAGACACTTTGATTAGCACGCAACTTTTCACTGTCGTCGAAAATGGCCTCGTTACGGCCGGGGCCGGTGCGAAAGCTTAGTGTGACGTACAGCTTGTGGCGTTCCGCCTTAACGAACCACTCCTCAAGCTCTTTCTCAACCGCGGGGTCTAACTGGTACGGGGAGTTCTCCGTAAAGACTCCGGGGAAGGAGAGGTTCAACCAGTTGGCGCCGAGATCCGCTAGCGCCTTCACATCGGCATCGCCGTAGGGAGGACCAACCTTACCCGGGCCGAATCCGTCGCCGTCCAAATTGGGTTCGATCCGTTTCTGCCACACATTGGCGCCGCGAAGCTTCGTGCCGCCGGTCCACAATTTCCAATTGTCATTCTTGGAGTTCGTTGCGGTTACTTTAACGGCCGAAGTCCCCGGAGTGCTCTGCATTTCGGTTTGCGTTTCCTTATCCCGTAGCGTCACACAGCGAGTCAGAAGGAACCCGCCCGTGAGCAAAAATAGCACCGGTCCCAGTCTGAACAGCGCCTTAGAGTTACCTTTTTTCACGATCTCATTTACTCCCGGTGGCGGCTTTTGTCTCTGACGCTCAGCATGCTGCCGTAGCTGGACTCAAATCAAGCCCCTTCTTCTTCCCAATTAAAATCCAAATGGTTTGGGAACATATCCCTGGCTTGGCATTATACTTGCTCTAACAAGAAGGTAGGGCTGAATCTTCCTCACCCCTTACGGGTGAGACTCACACCAGATCAAGGGGTCATGGAAACAACTCAAACTTTTGTTTGGCTGCTCGTGTTCACCAGCGTCATCTACAGCGTCTTTGCTATCGACGATATTTTCATCGACGCCATCGCCAACTTCTTCGAGCTCGGCCCGAAACGAATCGACGACATTGAAAAGCAGGGCTTAAAGAGACTGAATGAGAAACGGATCGCTATCATCATTCCCGCGTGGAAAGAGGCGGATGTGATCGCGCGCATGGTGGCCGGCAACTCCGCCCGCATCGATTACACGAACTACCACTTTTTCGTCGGCCTCTACCCGAATGATCCGACGAGCTTCGCCAAAATCGCCGAACTCACCGCGAAGGACTCGCGCATCCAGTCGATCATCAACCCAAAGCCCGGACCAACGTCCAAGGGGCAGATGCTCAACGTGGTCGTGCGCGAAATTCTGGCCTACGAGCAACGAGTCGGCATCGAATTTGACGGATTTCTCATGCAGGACGCCGAGGACATCATCCATCCCTTCTCGCTCAAATTATTAAATCGCGAGATGGACCGGGCCGACTTTTTACAAGTTCCCGTCTTTTCCCTCCCCGTTCCGAATAGACGGCTGGTCGCCGGCGTCTACGCCGACGAGTTTGCCGAGAATCACCTAAAGGAGCTGCTCGTACGCGAGCAGATGAAGGCCGCCATTCCCTCCGCCGGCGTGGGCACCCTGCTCTGCCGATCGCTGGTACTGCACTTCCTGCGCACTCAAGGCCGGCTCTTTAACGAGAACACGGTCACCGAGGACTACGACTTAGGCATTCGTGCGCACCAGCGCGGTTTCCACCCCCACGTGGTCTGCCATTACCTAGATAAGGCGGACGGTAGCCGCGACTACGTCGCGACCCGGGAGTACTTCCCCCGCCATTTCCAGCGCTCCATCCGACAAAAGACGCGATGGACAGTTGGCATCACTTTTCAGGGTTGGAAGAACCTTGGATGGTGCGGAACGTTAGCAAACCGGTACTTTCTGTATCGGGACCGGCGTGGGCTGGTTTCGAATCTCGTGGGATTGTTTGGGTACTTCATAGCCATCGTCGCCATCGCGGGTGCTTTGAGGGGAGCCGAGTGGCAGAATCCGATCTTTTCGAGTGCGTGGTTTTCGGCACTACTAGCTGCCAACATCGCCTTTATGGTGATCCGGTTCGCCCAACGGCTGCGCTACACCTCCAAGATTTACGGCCTGCGGGCGGCGGTATTCGCCGCGCCCCGCTGGCCAATCGGGATTGTGATCAATGCTTTGGCCACCGTGGGAGCCGCCCGCCAGGAAGCCTCGGCGCGACTCTTTCAAAAGCCAATTGCCTGGGCAAAAACCGAGCACGAATTACCCGAGATGTTCGGTGAGGCCGTTCACGCTTAATCGATTCGGGCTTACTACAACCACAGGAGTCGTCATGTTTCGCGGTTTAACCGTTGTACTGACCCTTTTCTTCTGCTGGATTATTAACGACACTGCCGCAATGTCCGTCCGTAGTATCAAGTGCGTGCAGATCTTCTACGACGGCAGCCGCCTTCCGGACAATCAGTTCGGCTACGGTAGGCGGGTGGCCATTTACCTGCAGAATCTGCTCGGCCATTTCAAAAACGTTCAGCAGGTAGTTTCTCCCGTCGAGCGATACCAAAAAGGACAGCTCTCCCAGTGCCCTTACAACTTTTACGTCGGTAGCCAGTTCGACAATGAACTACCCCTTGATTTCAAGGAGGACGTAAAGACGAGTCCGACCGACCTCATCTGGATGGGCTACAACCTGTGGAAGCTGGGCCCTGAGATTGCGAACAATCAGTTCGGTTTGGCTTACCAACAAATTGCCGAGATCGACAAAAACCACCTAGACACCGACGGTATCCCCGGCTTTTACCGGCTGCACGAGTACAAGGGCGAGGTTTTTAAGAAGTACGCCACGCTAAGCGCTACCGGAACACTCGAAGCGGTTTACGACATCGTGAAGGTGCGGGTTACCAACCCAAACGTCAAAGTGCTGAGCTGGGTGAAGCACTCCACACTGGGCGACCGGGTGCCGTACGTTACGCGCCACTTCAACCGGTGGTTCATTGCGGATCTTCCCTTCCCTTACATGAACGAAGAGGACCGCTACCTCATCTTTACGGATCTGCTCTTCGATATGATCGACGAGAAGCCGCTTCGTACCGAGAAACTGGCCATCGTGCGGCTGGAAGACGTGCACGCCAACGTGCCCGCGTGGCAGATCCGGAAGTTTGCCGAGATGATCCAGCGCCAGAATGCCCACTTTGTGGTTTCGCTCATCCCCATCTTCAACGATCCCTACCGCGTCGGCAGCCAGCCGCCGGATCCGGCTTACGTGCCCATGAGCCAGGCCCCAAAGTTCGTGAAAACGTTAAGGGATTTGGAAGAGTCGAACGTGGCGACCATCGCGATGCACGGCGTGACCCACCAGAGTGACGATAAAAAGAATCCGGAGGGAATTAGCGGCGTCGATTACGAATTCTGGGATATTGGACTGAACCAGCCGATG
This sequence comes from Pseudomonadota bacterium, assembly GCA_043740655.1. Taxonomy (GTDB): domain Bacteria; phylum Bdellovibrionota; class FAC87; order UBA2466; family UBA2466; genus JBGSST01. Next base: position 8,313 of record JAYUBV010000583.1, read on the forward strand.
CCCAACGACAGTGCCGCCAACGTCGTCACCCGACTCGAAGCGGGGATGAAGGAGATAAACGATGCGGGACTAACCCCGAGCCTGTGGCTGACGCCGCATTACGCCGCCTCGATTTTGGATACGGCAATCTTCTCGCAGAGCTTCGATTGGGTAATTGGCCGGATCATCTACCAACCCTTCGTGATAGCCCAGAAGGAACGGCTGCCGGCGTACATGCGGTTCACCCGCCCCTCCGCCGAGTATGCGGGCCGGCGGCTAGCCTACTTCAACGATCTGCACGTGGACGTCGGCAAGAACCAGATGACCGATCAGTTCTTCCCGTACGAAATCTACGGCGACGCGCTAGGTCAAAAAATTCTTCCTGAGAATGCGGGTTACCTCATTCCCAAGCCGGGGGTCAAACCGTCAGTTCCCGTTGATAAAATGATCGCGATCCTCAAACGAAACCGGGTGCTTCGCGACTACGTCGGATCCTTTTTCGTCCACCCCTACCTACTCTCGACCATCGCCAACGGTGGCTTCGGAAAGTTTGAAGGGGACGTTTCGGAGATCGAACGGATCTTTATCGAGGCCAAAAAGATGGGATATCGCTTTGCGTCGATAAAAGAGTGGACCGAGCTCCACCGAGAAGGGATTCGACCGGAGCCGATCGAGCGCAATTAGACGCGGTGGCCAGATTATCCAGGCCTACCCCGCGAGGTATAATAATGATCTCCGCTAAGCTTCGATCTTCCTTTAACGCATCTGAGGTACGCCATGTCCCTATCCTCCATTTCCATTCGTAAGCCCGTCTTCGCGTGGATGCTAATGTCCGCGCTGATCATCTTTGGCGGGATTGCCTTCTCACGGCTCGGCGTTAGTCAGTTGCCCGATGTCGATTTCCCAATCCTCACCGTGAATCTCTCTCTACAAGGGGCGGCTCCGGAGGTGATGGAGACCGATGTGGTGGACGTCGTAGAAAACTCGCTGATGACGATTCAGGGGGTGCGGAAAGTTAGCTCCACGTCGCGTAACAGCGCCGCCACGGTAACGGTGGAGCTAGACCTCGGCCGGGATATAGATCGCGCCCTCCAAGACGTCCAGGCGAAGCTGGCCGAAGCGCAGAAAAAGCTGCCTAAAGACGTCGACCCGCCGGTTATCTCCAAGACCAATCCCGACGATCAGCCGATCCTGTGGATCTCGGCCAGCTCCGAGACGATGCCGACGCGCGACCTGATGGCGTGGGTACGCGATTACCTCGCCCCCAACTTTTCCACGACCCAAGATGTCGGCGATATCAACCTGGGCGGCTACGTCGACCCCAACCTGCGCGTTTGGGTTTCCGACAAGGGCTTAAGCAAGTTCCAACTTACCGTCGTCGACGTCATCAGCGCGATTCAGAATGAACATTCCGAGCCACCCGCCGGCTGGATTGCGGACAGTCGCCACGAGTACAACGTGCGCACGCGGGGCGAAGCCAGCTCGGTGCCCGAGTTCGGTCGCCTCATTATCAACTCCCGCGGAGGCATGCCGAACTACGCGCCGATTTATTTGGAGCAGGTCGCCAAGGTGGAAGACGATCTAGCCGACGTCCGCCGCATCAGCCGCGCCATGGGCAAACCGGCAGTGGGGCTAGGCATTCGCAAACAGCGCGGCAGCAACGCCGTGGCGGTGGCGGACCAGGTTCTGCAACGGATGAAGGATTTGGAGAAGACGTTGCCCAAGGGCGTGCAGCTCGCGGTCAATTACGACGGCACCAAATTCATCCGCGAATCGGTCCATGAGCTTAACTTCACCCTCGTGATGTCGGCGATTTTAACGTCGCTCGTTTGCTGGTTCTTCTTAGGTAGCTGGTCGTCGACCTTTAACGTCCTGATGTCCATTCCCACGTCGATCGTGGGCACGTTCCTCATCCTCTACTTTGCGGGCTTTACGCTAAACACCTTCACGTTGCTAGGCCTATCGCTGGCGATCGGGATCGTCGTCGACGACGCGATTATGGTGCTCGAGAACATTATCCGGCACAAAGAGATGGGCAAGGATAGACGAACCGCCGCCCTCGACGGGGCGCAGGAGATCACCTTCGCCGCCATGGCCGCCACGATTTCCATCGTTGCGATCTTTTTGCCCGTCGCCTTCATGCAGGGGGTAATCGGCCGCTTCTTCTTCCAGTTCGCGGTCACCATGACCGCGGCCGTGCTGCTGTCCCTCGTCGAAGCGTTGACGTTGACCCCCATGCGTTGCGCCCAGTTCGTGGACGCAGGTCAACGCACTTCGAAGTTCGGACGCGCCATCGAACACTTCATCGGCGGTATCGCGGTCACCTACCGCCGTTTGCTCGATAAATGCCTGGGCCACCCCAAGACAGTTCTGCTGGGCGGGGTTGCGGTATTTGCGGTCAGTTGTTTCTCGGTGAAGTACCTGAACAAGGAAATGTTGCCGGCCGAAGATCAGGGCCGGTTCATGGTCCGCATCCAAACTCCGGTAGGCAGCTCGCTCGCCTACACCGACGCCAAATTCAAAGAAGTAGAAAACTTCTTGGCTACACGCACGGAGCCGGCCCGTTACTTTATCTCCGTTGGTGGTTTTGGCGGTGGCGAGGTCAACACCGGCATCGTGTTCTTAATGCTGAAACCTAAGGGCCAGCGCGGCATCGATCCGGTGCTAAAACGTGAACTCGGCCAAGCGGACCTGATGGAAGTCACCCGCAAAGAGCTAAACAAGATTCCCGACGTCAAAGCGCGCGTGCAGGATTTATCCATGCGCGGATTCTCGACGGGCCGCGGTTTTCCCGTCGAGTTTTCGATCCAAGGGCCCGAGTGGGAAAAACTGGGGCAATACTCCGAAGAGATCGGCAAAAGGCTCGAGGGTTCGGGACTGGTGACCGACATCGACACCGACTACTTCGTCGGCATGCCCGAAATTCAGGTGGTGCCCAACCGGGAAAAGGCCGCCATCCGCGGCGTGAGCATCGCCGCCATCGGACAGACCGTGAACGCCCTAATCGGTGGCGCCGTCGTCGGAAAGTACGCCAAGGGAGGCCACCGCTACGACATCCGCCTAAAACTACTCGCGGAGGAGCAGGACCGCACGCGCCGTATCTCAAGCCTTAAGGTGCGCAACAACCGCGGCGAGCTTGTAAGCTTAGGCGAAGTCGCTGCAATAAACGAGAAGCCGTCGCTGCTCTCGATTGCCCGCCAGAATCGCCAGCGCGCGGTCACCATGGGCGCCAACATTGCACGCGGCAAATCGCAGCAGGAAGCGATGGACGCCGCCGCCCGCATCGGCGCCGAAGTACTGCCCGACGGTTACCGCCTGGTCCTTACCGGCGGCGCCCAGGCGTTCAAAGAGTCGATGCAAAGTCTGGTGTTCGCCTTGATCTTAGGCCTAGTTGTCGCCTACATGATTCTGGCCTCGCAGTTTAACTCGTTCATCCACCCGTTCACCGTGCTAATGGCGCTGCCGTTCTCGATGTCCGGCGCATTTTTGGCGTTACTCGCCACCAATCAGTCGTTGAACCTTTACTCCATGATCGGCCTCATTCTCCTGATGGGCATCGTGAAGAAAAACTCGATTCTGCTGGTGGACCATACGAACCAGGTACGCCACGAAGGAACTCCGACCGTCCGAGAGGCGCTGCTTAAAGCCTGCCCCGTTCGCCTGCGCCCCATTCTGATGACGTCTATAGCGACGGTGGTCGGCGCCCTACCCGCGGCGCTT
>JAYUBV010000584.1:0-1037 GCA_043740655.1 Pseudomonadota bacterium
GTAAAGCTTAGTGGAATAATTACAGCTGCGATTTAAATAAATTAACGTAAAAATAGCTGCTCCGAGAGCCCCATGGATATTAGCTTGCAGGGCACCTCTCATTTGTCATTCTGAGCGCAGCGAAGAATCCAGCATTTAGCACCTAACGAACTTCTGGATTCTTCGCTACGCTCAGAATGACGGGATTTGAGGGATTTTGATTTGGTAGGAGCGATTTTTAAATCGCGAAGCTTTTTTCGCGCAATTAATTGCACTCCTACAGCCCTAGCATTCGCATGGTTTTGACTTTAAATCCCCTGCTGCCGCGCCGAGCATCGCAGACGAAGCGGGAGTTTTCGGCGAGGACTGTCTGAGGCGAATGCCGAGTTCCGCAGTCGCCCACTTTGGCGAGAAGCACAGGAAATAAGCGGTAGGGGGTGTCTTTTTGTTTGGATACTTTATTTTGGACAAGCAAAATAAAGTATCTCGCCTGCAGGCGAAAAAAAAAGATTAAATTAGATAAACGGTGTGCAAATACACATCAATTTGCATACCTACCTTACATAATTACTAACAAATAAGCTCCCCCAGCTCGACTATGTCATTAGGTTGTAGCTGAACACCCAAGTTTTGTTTTGGGCAAATTACATCACCCTCCCTAATGATATGTAAATCTACAAGCTGAGAATATCCAGTGTCATTGTCGATATGTTTATAGTATTTATCACCATATTTGACTGCCGAGTCAGCTTCATCAACATGACGGCTAATTGAAACATTAAAAGCTTTTTCATATTCTTTAATAGCAGTTAAAAGGCAAAGATGTTCTGTTTGAAACGCAAGATCTGTGTGTGGACAAGGCGTTCCCGTGCGCGTCATTCTAGAATTCTTAGGCCCACAAACAAGCGGCATAACTACCCCACCACAGGCATCGTCATTTTAAAACTGGGCCGTTTCACTAAAATGCCATAATGTTTGGCTAAATTCGGGCATTTATCTTGCCAATTCAAGTGCTTAAAGCGAAAATCTATATAGCCCAGCATGCAGCCAACTGCAAT
>JAYUBV010000585.1:0-3739 GCA_043740655.1 Pseudomonadota bacterium
TCGGAGTGGCTGAACCTGGTGCTTCGGTGGGCCCACCTCATTGCCGGAATCTCCTGGATCGGCAGCTCCTTCTACTTCATGTGGCTGGACTCTAGCCTCGAACCGGCCCCCAAAGGGCAGGAAGACAAAATTGCGGGCTACCTCTGGATGGTCCACAGCGGCGGCTTTTACCGGGTCGAAAAACGACTCCTTTCGGCCGGAGAGGTCCCCCCGAACTTGCACTGGTTCAAGTGGGAGGCCGCCTTTACCTGGCTGACCGGGTTTTCGTTGCTGATGCTGGTCTATTACTCCGGCGGCATCTTGATCGACGCGGGCAACACTTCCCCTTGGGCGGTGAGCGAGGGCTGCGCGATGGCCATCGGCATCGTCACTCTGGTGGTGGGCTGGTTCGTTTACGACTCCATGTGGATGCACCTAGAAAAGCACAAGGCCGTGGGGAATGTGATTTCCTACGCGTTGCTGGTCGCGGTGGCCTTTGGCCTAACCCACGTATTCGGCGCCCGCGCGGCCTATATGCACGTCGGCGCGTTGATGGGCACCTTGATGGTGCTCAACGTGTGGGTTCGCATTCTGCCCGCGCAACGCGAGATGATCGGCGCCACGCAAGCGGGCGTGAAACGTAACCCGATTTTGGGCGAACGTGCCAAGGGGCGAAGCCGTCACAATAACTACATGACCTTTCCGGTCCTCTTCATCATGATCAGCTCCCACTTTCCGTCGACGTACGGAAGCAACTGGAACTGGCTCGTGCTGGCGCTGTTAATTCTGGCCAGCGCCGGAGTGCGCCACCATATGAACGTGAATAAGCGGCGCACTTTGTGGATGGTCGGAGCGGCCGCTTTAACGCTAATCGCATTGGGGTACGCCACCCGATGAGTAACGTCGTCATTCGCAGCGAGCGCGTGATTTTGTCGTCGCGTCATACGCCGATGCCGCTGGCGATTCACGTGCGCGATGGCGTGATCATTGAGATTACCCAGTGGGACGCCGTGCCGCCGGGGGCGCGGCTACACGATTGCGTCGACAGCGTGATCATGCCGGGCATCGTCGATACCCACGCGCACATCAACGAGCCGGGCCGCACGGAGTGGGAAGGGTTTGTCACCGCGACCAAGGCGGCGGCCGCGGGGGGGATCACCACCATCATCGATATGCCGCTTAACTCCCTTCCGCCGACCACGACGGTGGCCGCCTTGGGAATCAAGGCCGACCATGCCCGGGGCAAGTGCGCCATCGATTACGGATTTTGGGGAGGGGTGATCCCGGGCAATACCGCGGAACTCGTGGCCATGGTCGATCGCGGCGCGTGGGGCTTTAAAGCGTTTCTCTGCGATTCGGGGGTGCCGGAGTTTCCAGCGAGTCAGGAATCGGATCTTCGCGCCGCCATGAACGTACTGGCAAAACGCAACGTGCCGCTTCTAGCCCATGCCGAACTCGAGGTGACCCATCCTACGATCGGCGGCAACCCGCGGGAGTACCGCACGTACCTGAAGAGCCGCCCGCCCGAATGGGAAGTGGAAGCGATACGGTTGCTGATCACACTAGCGCGCGAGACGGGGTGCCGAGTGCACATCGTGCACCTCTCGGCAAGCGAAGCACTACCCGACATCGCGGCCGCCCGTCGCGACGGAGTGAAGCTGTCGGCCGAGACCTGTCCGCACTACCTTACGCTAGACGCCGACTCCGTGCCCGACGGGGCTACGCCTTTTAAATGTGCGCCGCCCATTCGCACTCTGGCCAACCAAAAGGCGCTATGGCGTGGACTGCAGGACGGGACACTTGACCTCATCGTATCGGACCATTCGCCCTGCACGCCGGATTTGAAACGGCTAGAGTCCGGCGATTTTGGTGAAGCCTGGGGCGGAATCGCGGGGCTGCAGTTCAGCCTGTCCGTCACGTGGACCAAGGCCCGGTCGCAGGGGATTGCGGTCACGAACCTCATCAAGTGGATGGCGGAGGGGCCGGCGGCCTTGGCTGGGTTACCGCGTAAGGGAACGCTTGCCGTGGGATTTGACGCCGATATGGTAGTTTGGAATCCGGATCGTCACTTTATGCTAACCCCCGACATTGTGAAACACCGTCACCGGGTAACTCCCTACGTCGGCAAGCGCTTGGACGGCGTGGTGGAAAAAACTTTTCTACGCGGCGAGCTGGCTTATGAGGAAGGGCAAGCGGAAATAAAACCCCGTGGGCAGGAGTTGAAGAGATGATCGAAAACAAATCCGGACTCGTGAGAACCTCGTTTACCGAATTAACCGACCTCGCTAACGAGCAGGTAGGCGGCAAGGCGTTAGCGTGCAGCGACGACTTTTTTGCGCCCAAAGAAAGGCTCCTCCAGGCGGCGGCGCCCGTGTGGATCGAAGGCAGATACGATGACCACGGCAAGTGGATGGACGGTTGGGAATCCCGCCGTAAGCGCGTCCCCGGTCACGACTGGTGCCTCGTGCAGCTCGGCGTCCCGGGCGTGATCCGCGGTGCCGTCATCGATACCGCCTGGTTCACCGGCAACTATCCAGAGTATGCGTCGCTGGAAGCGGCGAGCTGCCCGGACGGCAACTGGGAGAAGGCTACGTGGACCGAGATTCTGCCGAAGTCGGCTCTAGCCGGCTCCGCCAAGAATTTGTTCCCCATCATGAGCGGGGAGACATGGACCCACCTGCGGTTAAACTCCTATCCGGACGGTGGCATTGCCCGCCTGCGTGTGCACGGCGAGGTTCGCCCCGACTGGAAAAAGCTTAAGACGCAGGGGCTCATCGATATCGCGGCCATCCAAAACGGCGGCCGGGCGATTACCGCCAACGACGTGCATTATGGCAACCCCGAGAGCCTGACGTATCCTAATCGCGCCCGGGTTATGGGCGAGGGGTGGGAAACGCGGCGCCGTCGTGGCCCGGGTAACGATTGGGCGATCCTAAAACTCGCTACCAAGGGTAAAATTCAGAAAGTGGAAGTCGATACGCACCATTACAAGGGGAACTACCCCGATACGTGCTCCATCGAGGTGGCAACCGTGCCCGACGGTGCGGACCTGCTGCCGTGCGACTTCCGCGATAACCACGACATCGTGTGGAAGACGCTGCTGCCGAAAACGAAGCTCCAGCCCGACCACCGACACGATTTTGAAAAAGAGCTGTCGTCCGAAGGAAAAGGGACGGCGGTCAACCTGTTACGACTACAGATCTATCCCGATGGTGGCGTTAGCCGCCTGCGGGTATGGGCGGAGGTAAACTAAATGCCGAAACTTTCAGTCCTCAACGAACTGCCAGCCGCGGAAGCGATGGCCGGTTTCCTAAAATGTAATGGTTCATCCCAGTGGGCGGAGGAAATGACCGAAGCGCGTCCTTTCTCCAACGCCGACGATCTCTTCGAAGCCGCTAAGGAAATTTGGGCGGACTTGCCGAAGGGGGATTGGATGGAGGCCTTCGAGGCCCACCCGCCTATCGGGGACAAATCTAGTAAGGGCTGGGCGAAGGACGAGCAGAAGGAGGCTGAAAAAGCTTCGCCGGCCACGCTGGCCGAGTTCGAGAAGCTGAATAAAGAGTACGCGGACAAATTCGGTTTCGTATTCCTCATCTTCGCCACCGGTAAAACCGCCGACCAGATGTTGGCTCAACTAAAAACTCGGATCGGTAACGAGCAGGCCGACGAGATGCGCACCGCCGCCGAAGAGCAGACGAAGATCACGCAAGCCCGTCTCGAGAAGTGGCTTAAAGAATGAGTGTCCGTAGCCCGATCACGA
>JAYUBV010000586.1:0-3732 GCA_043740655.1 Pseudomonadota bacterium
CGAGATTGCCGCGTCCGCCTGGCGTCTGCCCGGCGACTCGCAACGACGAGAAAGTCGGAACTCCCCTTTCCAGGCTACTTTTGAGACACGCTCTCAGGATACGCATTTGCCGCTTCACGCCAAATGCTAATTTCCGTGTTCGTCTTTGATATCGCCCACCAGACGTTCGAGTACGTCTTCCATCGTCACGATGCCTAAGCTGCGTCCCTGATCGTCGCGCACGATCGCCATATGGGCGCGGCAACTTTGGAACAACCTCATTAGCTGATCCTGCCGCAGGTTCGGACTCACGAAGATGGGCGGACGGGCCTTGGTGCGGAAAGCTTCGTTCGAAAATCTGACGAGCAGCTCCGGCCAAATGTCTTTCATGTGCACGATGCCGATCACGTCGTCGAGGTCGGTATTGCATAGGGGAAACCGGGTGCGCTGCTGTTTCCGCACGATTTCCATGTTCTGGTCGACCGGCTTGGAAAGCGAAAGAAAGTGCACGCCATCCCGGTGAACCATGATGTCGCTGGCGCGTTTATCCGAAAATTCGAACGCCCGCGTGATGATCTGCGCTTCGCTATCGCTGATAACGCCGTCTTCCTTCGATTCCTTCATGACCAGCTTTAATTCGTTCTCACTCAGCGGGTCTTCTTCCTGGTACCGGTACCCGAGTAGCGACAGGACGAAGTCCGAACAGCCCGTGAAAAATTTCAGCAGCGGACGGGAGCCGCGGTAGAACCAAAATAGAATCGGCGACAGCATCAGCGTGACCCGCTCGGCGTCCACCAGCGCAATGCTCTTCGGCACCAGCTCCCCTAGCACGATGTGGAAGAAGGTGATGAGGGCAAAAGAGATCGTCAACGCCACCACGTGCGCGGTCGGATGACTCAACGAGAAAACACCTGGAAACAAAATGGTGAGCAGACTCGCAAACGCCGATTCCCCGATCCAGCCCAAACCAAGACTGACCAGCGTGATGCCCAGCTGGGTGGCGGACAGCGTCTCGTCCAGTTCGTTCACACATAAAAGCGAAACGCGGGCCTGCGCGATGCCCTGCCCGGCAAGCTCCTCCAGCCGCGTCCGGCGCACCTTTACCACCGCAAACTCCGCGGCGACGAAAAAAGCGTTCAGTAGGACTAGGATTCCGGCTGAAATGAGACTAACAACGGTTCTTGTAATATCCGGGGTAACTTCCATAGAAGGGGCTAATCCTATTACGAAGGAGCACTTTTGAGTAGCGTGGTCCGTAAGCTAAGAATCGGCATCTCGGCGTCCTTTTCGCATCCCGATCCCACGCGGGCGCTATTCAAGGGGAAAAGGCTGACCTACGTAGAAGAGTCGCTGACCCATTGGCTGGCAACCCACGGGGCCATAGTTTACCTCGTTCCCAGCCGTCCCGATCAGGATTACGGTGCCACCATCGGTGATTTGGATGGTCTCGTGCTGCAAGGCGGTGTCGACGTCGATCCTCGCGGCTACGGCGAAGAGCCGCTGAAAACCGATTGGTCAGGCGATAAATTCCGCGACGAGTACGAGCTGAAATTAATCCAAGCCTGCCGCGCCCATAAGGTACCCCTGCTTGGCGTATGCCGTGGTCTGCAGATCCTAAACGTAGCCCTGGGGGGATCGCTGTACCAAGATCTGGGCACCCAGGTGACGGGCTCGCTCGACCACCGCAACTGGGAAATCTACGACAAGAATACGCACGGCGTGGAGCTCGTGGCCGGCACCAAACTGGCGGAGCTGTACCGTAAGACCTTAGGCGACAAGCTTCGGGGCGAAGTGAACTCCGTGCACCACCAGGGAATCAAAAAATTGGCGCCCGGTTTCATCGTGGAAGCAAAGTCAGTTCCCGACGGAATTGTGGAAGCGATTCGTTTTCAAGGGGACGAGTACTTAGTGGGTATTCAGTGGCATCCGGAATTTCAAACGCAGGACGATCGAACTCTACTTCCCGCCGACCCGGTGCTTCAGGATTTCTTGCGCGCCGCGGGCGCTAAGAAAGGCAAACCGTAAGCAAAAGCCTCGCGAGCTCGGCGAGCGCGCATCATGAAAATCTCTTTCAGCATGCGAAAGGAGTCGATAGCGACGTTCACCTTGGAACCGGACTTTTCCTCCCAACGCACGCCGATTTCTTCCACCCGTAAGTTCAATTCCTTCGCCCGCAACAGCAGCTCCACATCGAAGGCGAAGCCGCTGGTCTTTAGGCCGCTCCAAAGCGGACGCACGATCGAACCGCGGAACATTTTAAATCCGCACTGCGTATCTTGGTACGGAAGCCCCACAATCGTGCGGATAAGGAAGGAGAAGGTGCGCCCCAAAACGTGGCGGTGAAAACGAACGGTCCAAAGCGGAGCCACGCCGCTAGTCGGCCGGGTACCCACGTACCGGCGTGTACCGCCCGTGGCGCGGGAGCCAATAGATATGGCAGCGCCAGCATCTAACCGTCCGCGCAGCTTCTTTTCCTCCGAAATAGGAGTGGCGCCATCGGCGTCCGCGAAGAGGCAGTAACTGCCCGTAGCGAGCAACATCCCGGCCTTAACCGCGGCCCCCTTTCCGGAGTTCGTGGAAAGGCGCAGCACCCGCTCCGACCCGACAAACTCAGCCGCCAAAGCCGCCGTGCCGTCCGTGCTACCATCGTCGACCACGATCACTTCCCAACCGCCTTCGCCGAACTGATCACGTAGGTAACTCGTCACTTCATCAAGGTACCCCGGCAGACGATGGGCCTCGTTAAATGCAGGAATGATTACGGAAAGGTCTGGGGTCACGCGCTTACTTTTACCCCGCCTTGGGAAAAGATGAAAAGTTATTGTTGGGACTGGCCTGTAAGGGTCTTGTAGTCCTCGGCGGATTTGATGTTCTGCGTTTTGACACCTTCGTCCTGAAGCAGCGCGTTAGCAGATTGGTTGATCTCCATCACGCTCTTCGTCTCCGGTTGGATCTGGTACTGGAGCGGGGTGGACGGGTCAGTTTTCAAGTTGGGAAAACGGGTCTTCACCTCTTCGTAGCCGGTCGCGGCTTCGCGGAGCTGGTTATTATAGGACTCCAGCTGCTGCTTCACCGTCATTTCCTGCTCCCCCTTGGGCGCGCCGTTGTCATCAAAGTCGATCGTAATGCGGGCCTTAGCGTCCTGATCGGTGTACTTCCAATTGGACGGTACGTTGCGAGGGTCCTTACCGGCTTTCTTCAAAGTTTCGAGCTGCACGCGTGAATCGCGAACGAACGAATCTTCTTTCTTGAGGTCGCCGGTTTTCAATTCGTCTTTACCATCCTTGCCCGATTCGAATTTAGGGTTGATGGCGTTGTAGCTCTGGGCGGCTAGCTGTCCGCACTGGTCGGTCATGCGGCTGATCTCTTCCTGCAGTGACTTGCGATCTTTTTCGTCCTTTACTTTTGCGAGCACGCTCAAAGCAGCGCCCGACCACGCTTGGCAGTTAGGCACGCCTTCGGAAAGCTGTGGGGTATCCGGAAAATTCTTGGCCTGCACGCCGCGGTTCACCCGGCGCTGAACGAGGTTCGCCAATGTGGAGTTCCACATCGCCTGCGTCGCTTCGCCAGCGGCGTAGCGGAGTAAAAGTCCGTTGGGCATTACCGTCTGATCCTCTTCGCTGCCCTTACCGCGGCCCGATTTACGAATGGTCTCGAAGGACTCCTCGCCGACCTTTACGATTTCAGGTTTTGCTTCTTCCCGAATCTCGTAACGCTCAACTTTTTCAGGCTCCTTCTTTTTATCTTTGCCGG
>JAYUBV010000587.1:0-3731 GCA_043740655.1 Pseudomonadota bacterium
GGCGTAGACGAGACCTTCCCGCGCGAATTAGTCACTGCCGCTGGCTACCACTCCGAAACGTTCGGTCAGAAGACTTACAACGGTGTCGCCATCCTTTCGCGGGAAAAGCCGTTGGAAACGGTGCGCGGTTTTCTCGACAACCACCCCACCGACGTCCAGTCGCGCGCCCTGGGCGCCAAGTTCGCGTGGGGCTGGCTGTTCTCCCTCTACGTTCCCAACGGACAAACCATCGACAGCGACAAGTACGTGTACAAACTGGAATGGCTTAAACGACTCAACGCCTTTTTGATCCAAGGGGGCTACGCGAAGGGGCCCACCATTCTCGCCGGCGATTTCAATATCGCCCCCGACGATCGCGATGTGCACGACCCCGCCGCGTGGCAAGGGCAAGTCCTGTGCTCGGAGCCGGAGCGCAATGCTTTCAAAGCGCTGATCGCGATGGGCTACCAAGACCTCTTTCGCAAATTTAATGAAGCGGCCGGAACCTTCTCCTGGTGGGACTACCGTAACTTAGGCTTTCCCAAAAACCGTGGCATGCGCATTGACCTATTGCTTGGCACCCCACCGATTGCGGCGGCCGCCGTCGCTTCCGGTGTGTCGCGCGACGAGCGCAAAGGGGCACTGCCGTCGGATCACGCGCCGGTGTGGGTCGAGGTAAATCTGTGACCGCATTGTCTTTGATCTACGTCACCACGCCGACCAAGGATGAGGCGCTGAAGATTGGGCGCACCCTGCTTGAAAAGAAAATCGCCGCCTGCATCAACGTGTGGGAAGGGATGGAATCGCATTACTGGTGGGAAGGCAAAATCGAAACCGCGTTGGAATGCGTGCTGCTCGTCAAAACTACCGACGATAAGGTCGACGCCGCCATCGCGGTGGTAAAGGCCATGCACGGCTACACGACCCCGTGCGCGATCGCTTGGAAGATCGAAAAGGGAAATCCCGAGTACGTTAAGTGGCTCGAGGACGCGGTAGGACGTTAAATTAGTCGACCATCGACTTCGCCTGCCCCATTAGGTCGGCGACCACCGCGTGTACCTTTTCCCAAGTCTCTTTGCTGACGGACATCACCGTCTCGAGAATGGAATTAGGATTGGAAGACATCTGCCCAAGCTGACGCTTCGGCGCCGGTCGGCCCGCCCGCAAGGATTTTTGTGGCGCCGGCGATGCCGGAACCGTCGCCGTCGTAACCGGCTTCGGTCCCTTGGCAGGAACCGTCGCGGTTACGTTGGATGCCGCGGTATCTTCACCGCGAATCATCCCTTCGATCTCCTTCAGCCAAGGACCAGTAGATTTCAAGAGGTAACCCACCTCTTGAGTCCACTCGCCGGCCATCTTCTGCGCCTTGTACAAGATTGAGTCCACACTCACCTCGTCCGTAGGTTCAGCGGAGCTGGTCGAATTCGGTTTAAATTTCTTCTGGAAAGTTTGGCGGGAAGCCGCCGCAATCGGTTTTCCCGGATGCGCCTGTTTCCCTAATTTTGATTTCGGAGCCGCTACTGACAGCGTCGAGAAGAGAATGAACCAACTAACCAGAAACGGTTTGTAAGGGGTCATGTATTCTTAAAGTATAGCAAGAATCAACGCATTGTGTCATCTCTTTCACGATACCGAAGAACCGCGCCCACGACGGCTGGAGCTAAAAACACCGCTCCTAAGATAGGAATAAGATTGAAGAAAAAGGCAATCGTGCCAACCCCCAGTACCTGACCTAAGTGCTGGTTTACCCAGAGTTTTTTCTCCGAGCGCCTAAACCCTCGGAACGACATTGAGAACTCAAAGAGCGCAAAACCCACGAAGTACGAGTTCACCACAAAGCTCAGTATAGGAGCGGCTACGTTGCCCGCCCCGGGCACCAAATGGGCTAGGAGGCACAGGATGTTCACCATGAACATTTCGAGCGACAGGAGCAGCCCATCCTTCAGCGAATTCCAAAACCGGAGCGGTTTAAAACCACCCGCCGGAGCCCCCAACGCCGTTTCCACTTTTTGCGCGAGTGGTTCGAACAAGGGAAACACCACCGCCGAGGTCACGACCCACGCGAAGGCAACCGTGAGAAAAAAGAAGCTAAAGTAAATTCCGATCTTGATCGCCCACCAGAGCGGTTTCGCCCATCCCGCCACCGGCATTCTTGCCGAAACCCAGGCGACGGCCCCTTCCGCCACGAGGTAACCCAGCCAAAAGAAAACAAGCGAGATCACAATTTGGGTGAACACCGGCAAGGCGGCGTACCCCCACAATCGCGGATGGCGGGTAAGGTAGCGCTGACCGGCCAGGATCGCCGTGGTGCCGTGCCAAAATCGAGATAGCATTCTATGAGGCTACCGCCTCGTATACTGAGGGTCTACGAAAAATTCTGTAATCCCCATGGCTTCCGGGTCCCCTTCACAATTGCTTCACAATGTTTGCATAACATTGGAAGGATCGTTGAAACGTAAGTGGTAGGAGACCGTATGTTGTGCAAGCGTGGATTCCTGATCCTCTTTTTTAGCCTTGGTATGTTGGTGGCGGGTAGTGCCGTTGCCGATGACACCGACATCGAAATCAAAACTCCAGAAAAAGTAGAAACCTCACTCTCTCGCGACGGCGAAGCCACGAAGCACGTCTCGTGTCAGACGGAGTGCGAGAAAGACGGGGAAGACCCGTACCAGTGCGAAGAGTTCTGCGTGCTGCTAGTGAACTGGAGTTGCCAGCCTTCGGCAACCGTAGCGGGTCGCTGATCGGTTTCTCTCACTACGCGGGCGTCGTCGTGGGCGCGGTATCCACCGCCGCGACTTTGCCTTGCGTAAGGCACAGCCCTTTTTTCCCCGAGAGGAAAGCCTTCAGCTCCGGCCCCACTAGCTCCGCCGACTTGGCCGTGACGAGCCCGGCACTTACCCATGCTTCGAGCGTCTGGTCCGACTTCAGCAGTAGCTCCCTCGCCCTGGACGAGTTGAGCAAAAAACGTGAAGCAATCTGAAATTTCGCCGACAGAAATGCCACGTAGGCCTTAAGTAAATCCATCGCGTGGTCTTCCACGTCTTCGCCGCCATCGTCGTAAATTTCGGGTAACGGCGGCAGCCCTTCCCCATCCTTGCTTTGGGTGATGGCGCCTAAGATCCGTTCGCCCTGGCGATCGATCTCTTTCGCGGAGATGCCGCGGAACGTGCGCAGCTCCTGCGCCGACTTGGGCTTGCTCCTCGCCAGGGACACGAGCACTTCGTTGCCGGCTACCCAGCCACGTGGAAGATTCGCCTGCCGGGCGCGCTCTTCACGCCAACGCAATAGCAGCACCAACGCATGAAACGTATGGGCGTCGATCTGTCCACCCCGCGCGATCTTCACCGCCATTTCGTCGGCCGTAACTTCGAAAACTTTGGGATCCACGCGGCTCTCCGCTATAGCCCATTCCCAGCGCCCTTTTTTTTCCAAACGTTTTTTCAATTCGTCGGTCAGCGCCAACAAGTGCAGGACGTCTTGCTCGGCGTAGTGCAGTAGCTCTTCGGACAACGGACGGTCCAACCACTTCACGCGCGAGCGACCCTTACGCAGGTTGACACCGCTCACGTTACGCAACAGCTTTTGCAGGCCGATGTTATCGCCGTACCCCAGCAACGCCGCGGCCACCGCGGTGTCGAGCACGGGCTCGGCGGTAAACCCGTAGCTGGAATGAAAACATTCCTGATCCGCGAACGCTGCGTGGATCACCTTTAAGCACTTGGGAGATTTTAAGACCGTCCAGAAGGGTTCAA
>JAYUBV010000588.1:0-3727 GCA_043740655.1 Pseudomonadota bacterium
GCCGGCGGCCGTAGCGCTGGACGAGATCTTCGCTTTGATCAAATCGTTCGACGAGAGGTCCGTGCCTTCTTCGTCCACTTCGAAACTGGCTTCGGTGAAGAATGAACCGAGTTCGTTGTGGTTGTCCTTCAACACCTCTTCGAGGATCGAGGCGAGCACGCCGTTGATCTTACCGACGTTGATTTTAGTGTCTTCCGCGCGAAGCGGAGACGAAACGAGCGCTACCGTAAGGGCAGCCGTGAACATGAACAGATTCCGCATAGGTCCCTCCCTTTGAGAAATTCGATTGAGTCGTGGGGATAACGGCTCGGGAGGAGGGGCGTCAATCAAGCAACCGCAAAGCGTTAACGGCGAGTGGCGATCCCATTCAAAAAAAGGTATCTTGCGCCGCTCATGGACCACCGACCACCGTACACCCCCGGCCAGAAACTCACCCTCGTCATCGACCGTGAAACGGACCTGGGCTGGGTGGCGATCATCAACGGAGAGGACGAAGGCCTGCTCTACGCCACCGAGGTCTTTCGCCCCTTGCGCCTTGGCGAAGAGTGCGTGGGTTACATCAAAAACCTTCGTGATGACGGTAAGATCGACCTTTCCCTACAGCAGACGGGCGGACGCGATCGGGACGAAATTGCCGAAAAAATATTGGCCGCGCTCCACGACACTGGCGGTTTTTTGGCCGTAAACGATAAATCCGATGCCGACGAGATCTATAGCCACTTCGGAGTGAGCAAAAAGAAATTTAAGATGGCGCTGGGCGGACTGTTGAAGGCTGGCTCAGTGAAGTTTGAAAAGGACGGGATCTGTCTCATCGCCCCGCAATCCACGCAACGTTGAGTTAGAATCGTCTTAACGTGCTCACCCTGTTTTCCGTCACCCTGTTCCTCAGCTCTTTCTTACTTTTTTGCGTACAGCCGCTCGTGGGGAAATGGTTACTTCCGCTTTTGGGCGGTGTGCCTTCGGTGTGGAACACCTGCCTCTTCTTTTTCCAATTCGCGCTGCTGGCGGGCTACCTCTACGCGCATCTGCTGGTGGCTCGGTTAGCGGTGCGCAAGCAGATCGTGATCCACGGTGTTTTGATTTTGGTACCCTGGTTCGGGCTGCCGTTCTTGGTGCCTAACGGAATCGACGAACGGCTACCGCCGATCGTGTGGCTGCTGCGCACGCTGTCGCTCACCGTGGGGTCCGCTTTCCTGGCGCTGTCGACGACGGCGCCGCTGTTGCAACGCTGGTTCTCCGGCACGAAACATCCGTCGGCGAAGAATCCCTATTTTCTCTACGCCGCCAGTAACGTCGGCAGTCTGCTCGGCCTGCTCGCCTATCCCCTCGTGTGGGAACCGCTGCTCGCGCTCGGGCAGCAGAACCGTTTGTGGGCTTGGGGCTACGGCCTTTGGGTGACGTTGGTCGCGGCGTGCGGATTAGTGAGCCGTGGAGGCAGCGAAGTAGCAACGGAAACGTCCTCCGCCCCGCCGCCAACGCGCCAGACGATGGTTAAATGGATAGCGCAAGCGTTTCTCCCCGCTAGTCTACTGATGGGTGTGACGATGTACCTGTCCACGGAGGTTGGCTCGGTGCCGCTGCTGTGGGTGATTCCGCTGGCGCTCTACTTGATTTCGTTCATCTTGGTTTTCTCCGACCGGTGGCCCGATCTCTACTCCCGGTGCAGCCGCTGGTACCCGCTATTCGCCCTGACGCTGGTGGTGCTGATTCTTATCGAGGCGACCGAACTACCGAAGCTACTCGTGCCGCTGCACCTATTGACCTTCTTCGTGGCGGCTACGCTGTGCCACGGGGCACTCGCCAAAAAACGACCGGCATCACCGCACCTGACCACGTTCTACCTCTGCCTTTCCATCGGCGGCGCGCTGGGAGGAGCGATGAACGCGATCGTATTCCCGGTAATCTTCTCCCGCATCGCGGAATACCCACTGTTCCTGGTGCTGATCGCCTTTGTCCGCGAACCGATTGGACGAAAGAATCAGCCGCGCGATACGCCGCTAGATCTCCGCTACGCCGCGGGCCTCGGCGCCATGACGCTCGCGATGGTGTTCGCCCTGCGCGGCGGCTGGCTGGCCATCAGCCGCGTGAGCACGTTTCTAGCACTCGGAATTCCGGCGCTGCTTTGCTACCGCTTCATCGCGCGGCCGGTGCGTTTCGCGGTCACGTTTGCTGCCCTGTCGTTAGCGGGATTGGGGATGCCGAGCGTTGCGGGGAAAACGCTTTTCGTCGCCCGCAACTTTTTCGGCGTGCTGCGCGTAACGCAAGATCCGGATGCCCCGTTTCGCCAGCTCGTGCACGGCAATACGCTGCATGGCCGCCAAAGCTTGGACCCGGCCCAAGCGCGCGAACCACTTTTATACTACTCGCGGTCCGGCCCAGCGGGGCATCTGTTCCAAGCGTACCGCGCGCGTGGCATCACCAAGGGGGTGGCGATCGTCGGGCTCGGCACCGGTTCCATGGCCTGTTACGCAGAGCCGAATGAACCCTGGACCTTTTACGAAATCGATCCCGCCGTAATCGAAGTGGCCCGCCGGGAGTTCACCTTCCTGCCGCTATGCGCGCCCGAGGCCAAACTAGTAGTGGGCGATGCGCGGCTCGAGATCCAAAAAACTCCCGACCAGAGCGTGGGGCTGCTTGTGATCGACGCCTTCAGCTCCGACGCCATTCCAGTACACCTCGTTACCAAAGAGGCGCTGGCGCTGTACGAAACCAAGTTGATTCCGGGCGGACTGCTCGCGTTCCATATTTCCAACCGGCACCTAGACCTAAAGCCCGTGCTGGCCCGCTTGGCCCGGGAGCTGGGGCTGACCGTGCGGGTTCGCCACGACTCCACCCTTACCGAAGCCGAGATTCGGCGCGGACTCGCCACTACGGAATGGGTGGTGATGGCCCGCACCGACGCCGAACTGGGTTTATTGGAGAAGGACCGGCGCTGGACAAAACCTACCCGGGGCGGCGATCGGGCGCATTGGACCGACGGCTATTCCAACGTGATGTCCGTGCTGAAATGGTAGCGTTAACGCTACGCTTCACTTTGTGGGTTTTGACGATCTCTCCCCGAGGAGTTTGGGCCCGGTTTTGTTAGTCATTAAGCAATGGCGGGACGTTGGCTTACTTTTCTTTTGCTCGGTATTTTCATTCCCTCCGCATTGTCTGTCTCGGCCGTCGAAGACTTTCTAAAGGCGTTACCCACGCCGATGCTCTCGTCCCCAACGTTTGTTTACCGAAGCGGAAGTCTGCAGGGGGCAAGCGCCGTATCGCCGCGGGTGCTTATCTCGGCGGACGATCGCAATCTGGTGATCGCGTTCAACGGCGATCCGGTCCAACGCGGATTCGAAAAGTTAGAGGTGATGGAGTTCGACGAGCCCAAGGCCGCCTTCTCCTTTTACGAGCTGACCGTTTCGCCGGAAGGAAAGTTGGTCGAATCGGAGCGCAACCCGGCGGCGTGCCTCGTTTGCCACCGGCAGGATCCGCGCCCCAACTGGGAGTCTTACGATCAGTGGCCCGGCGTTTTCGGCAGCCGCGACGACGGGCTTGAGGGCGAAGAGGTGGCGCCCTACCTCACGTTTCTAAAGGCGATGGACGGACACCCGCGCTACGGCGTGCTGAAGGCCGGTCACCTCAAATCCGTGCTAAAGCGTACGAGCCACTACGGACGGCTTCCGCAAGAACCCAACATCACCTTCACCCGCCGAGTATCGCAGCAGAATTACAAACGGGTTGCGCG
>JAYUBV010000589.1:0-11896 GCA_043740655.1 Pseudomonadota bacterium
CAATCGTGTCCGTAAAAAACCATGTCGATGGGCATCTCGGGCTGGTCGCCCAAGGTGACGTAGTACTGCCCGTGACGCGATTCAACTCGCACGCGGTACTCATTCCCTTGATGTTCAATGAAGAAAAGCATCAGCGCTGTCCCTCCCAACGGCCTTTCGCTTTCCAAAGCGAAGGCGTGTCTTTTCCCATGGGCCCCTTGTACTCGCGCTGGTAGGCGGAAACCGCGGCGGCCATCAGAGCCCGTTGCAGCCCCTTAGCGTCGGGCTGCTTCTCTTTGTAATTGAAATCTTCGCCGATGAGCTTCGTGGTGTAGTTGCCGCTAACGAACTTGGCGTTATCGAGTAGCTGCAAATGGAGCGGGAGGTTCGTCTTCACACCCGTCACCATAGTGTCCCGCAACGCCGCCTTAGAGCGCTGAATTGCCTCAAAGCGATCCTTACCCCAGCAACTGATCTTGGCGACCATTGAATCATAAAACACCGGAATCTCGTACCCACGGTACAAGTGAGAATCCACGCGCACGCCGATCCCCGTCGGAAAATTTACCGTCGATACCTTACCCGCCTGGGGCAAGAACTTTTCCGGATCTTCGGCGTTCAAACGGAATTCGATCGCGTGGCCGCGAATTTGAATATCTTCCTGCTTAAAACTAAGCTTCTCCCCAAAGGCGACGCGAATCTGTTCCTTCACCAGATCGATACCGGTGATCCACTCCGTCACAGGGTGCTCCACCTGTAAACGGGTGTTCATCTCCATGAAGTAAAAGTTCTGTTTGTCGTCCATCAGAAATTCAATGGTGCCAGCGTTGTAGTAGCCGATCTCTTTGCAAGCTTTCACCGCGGCTTCGCACAGTTTGCGGCGGGTGTCGGCGGACACGAATGGACTTGGCGCCTCTTCAATGACCTTTTGATGCCGACGCTGAACCGAGCATTCGCGATCGTAGAGATGGCAAACGTTGCCGTGCTTGTCCGCGATAATCTGAACTTCGATGTGGTGAGGCGATTGGACAAAACGTTCTAGGTACAAGCGGCCGTCGCCGAACGCCTTAGAGGCCTCGGAGTAGGCTCGCTGGAACAGCCCCAAAAACTCTCCTTCGACGGGGACCATGCGCATGCCGCGGCCACCGCCGCCGGCGAGCGCTTTAATCATGATCGGAAAACCGATCTCCTTCGCCTTCTTCAAGGCGACGTTCTCGTCGGTCAGCCCCTCTTCAGTTCCGGGCACGAGCGGCAAACCGCCCACCTGTGCCATTGTCCGGCGGGCCATTACCTTGTCGCCCATCTTAGCAATCGCATCGGCCGACGGCCCCACGAAAACCATGCCGGCCTTTTCGACCGCTTTGGCGAACTCCGCCTTCTCCGACAAAAAGCCGTAGCCGGGGTGAACCGCGTCCGCGCGTAGCGCCTTGGCCGCCTTCATCACGCTGTCGATGTCGAGGTAGCTATGTACCGACGGCCCCTCGCCCACGCAAAAAGCCGAGTCGGCTTTCGTAACGTGCATCGAGCGGCGATCCGCCTTGGAGTAGATTGCCAGCGGAATGTGCCCCATTTCACGGCAGGCGCGAATTACCCGAAGGGCAATCTCACCACGATTCGCAATAAGAATTCGTTTGGGTGTCACGCCAACTCCTTACAGAGGAATGTTTCCGTGCTTTTTAGCCGGAAGCTTATCCCGCTTCGTCCGCAACATCTCCAAAGCTTGGATCAGCTTGTGGCGGGTCTCTTCGGGGTAGATCACTTCGTCCACGAATCCGAGCGAGGCCGCTTGATAAGGAGTAGCCGTTTGTTCGGAATACTCCTGAACCAGCTTCGCCCGGGTGGCATCCTGGTTAGAGGAAGCCGTAATCTCGGCCCGGTGGATAATCGCCACCGCGCCGTCCGGTCCCATCACCGCGATTTCCGCCGACGGATAAACGTAATTGATGTCCGATCGCAGGTGCTTAGAGGACATCACGCAGTAAGCGCCGCCGTAAGCCTTACGGGTGATGACCGCGATCTTCGGCACCGTGGCCTCGGCGTACGCGTACAAGAGCTTAGCGCCGTGGCGAATAATGCCGCCGAACTCCTGCTCAGTACCCGGCAAGAAGCCGGGAACGTCGACGAAGGAAACGATCGGAATATTAAAGGCGTCGCAGAAGCGGATGAATCGCGCGGCTTTGACCGACGAGTTGATATCGAGACAACCGGCCAGCACTTTGGGTTGATTGGCGACGATTCCGACGCTGCGGCCATTCAAGCGACCGAAGCCTACGATCATGTTCTGGGCAAAATCTTTTTGGACTTCGAGGAAGTAGCCATCGTCGACTACCGCTTCGATGAGTTCCTTCATGTCGTAGGCGGATTTCGGATTGTCCGGAATCAGCTTACGGAGCCGCGATTCGGCGCGGTTCGGCGGATCCTGAGTGGGCACCACCGGAACGTCGTCTAAATTGTTCGTTGGCAAGTAGCTCAATAGCTCACGGATGAGCAGCAAGGTGCTCTTCTCGTCGTCGCCCGCAAAGTGGCAAACGCCGCTCTTGGTAGAGTGGGTGACCGCCCCCCCGAGTTCTTCCATCGTGACCTCTTCGTGCGTCACCGTTTTGATGACGTCCGGGCCGGTCAGGAACATGTAGCTAGCTTCCTTCACCATGAAGATGAAATCGGTAAGACCGGGGCTGTACACCGCGCCGCCGGCCGAGGGGCCAAGAATGCACGAGATCTGAGGGACCACGCCCGAGGCCATCGTGTTGCGGTAGAAGATCTCGGCGTATCCGCCCAGAGACTCCACCCCTTCTTGAATCCGGGCGCCGCCCGAATCGTTGATGCCGATGACGGGTTTCCCGTTCTTCATCGCCATGTCCAAAACTTTGCAAATCTTGGCGGCCTGCGCGCCCGAAAGCGAACCGCCGAAGACCGTGAAGTCTTGCGCGTAAACGTAGACGTGCCTACCCGAAATCGTGCCGTAGCCGGTGACCACGCCGTCGCCCAAAAACTTTTTGTCGTCCATGCCGAAATCACGGCAGCGGTGGGTGACGAACTTGTCTATCTCTACGAACGACCCTTCGTCTAAAAGGAACATGAGCCGCTCGCGAGCGGTCATCTTTCCCTTATCGTGTTGTGCCTTGATGCGGGTTTCCCCGCCGCCTAATTCCGCTTCGCGGTTTTTCGCGTCGAGAAGCGCGTACTTTTCTTCTAGGTTCATATAAGTCGGCCATTGAACGCCGGCACGCCCCCCTAGTCAAGAAAGGGGTAAGGGGCTGGATTTTTACAACCAAGCCCCTAAATATACTAATGATTTTGAGATTTCTTAAAGGTCGCGGGACTTGCCGCTCAGACTGCGTCCCAATTGGAATTTGAAACCAGCGAGTTCAAAGCGGTACGACTCGTAGTGCAGCTCGCTCTCGACGTACTTAACGTGCTGCACGTCGCCTTTGCGATTGCGGTAGACGCGCGAGTCGACCGACGGGTAGCTCACCACCCGGCGGTGCACGGTGATCTCCACCGTCTCCTGCGATTCAATCTGCTTCTTCAGCTGTTCCATAGCAGGACCGCAGCCCTCCGCGTACGGGCGTTTCTCGCCGGCTTTTAAACTGCTCATCCCCATGTGGTAGGCGGTGAAGTTTCTCTGGTCCATGCTAAAACCAAGCTCGACTCCGCCCTTGATACTGATGACGTCGGGGGTGGGGTAAAAACCCTTGTAGCCAGGACGGCAGGAGATCAGGTCGTTAAGATGTCCGTAGTCCGAGAACGTCGTTTTGAACGTTTCGTCGGCGATTACGGTTTCACCGGCGAAAGCCAGCGAGCTCAGGAACAAGGTAGCTACAATCAACTTCTTCATAATTTTTCCCCTTCAGTTGAGAAAGGAATAACGCGCATGAGGCATTGCGTCCAATGAGGAAGACTCATAGCCGTTAAAAGGAAAAACTATGACGAGGGGGCTAGCGCCGCACCCACGAAAAGAGGCCGAAGCAAGGTTTCGCCGACTTGAGAAGCGTCTTACGGCTAGACGGATCCACGAGCGGGTCCACGTCTAGCTTCCCCATTTCGTCGAAAACGGCGACAATCGCGTCGGTCATCACGGGGTTTCCCAGGCGCATAATCTGCGGGCCGGCTTTCCCGGCGGCAGCGGCGATGACCCGCTCGTAAAGTTTTTTCTGATCGGCGGCCACGGCCTTCATCAACTCCTGGGTCGAGGGGTTGGTTTTCGACCTCAGCGGGTTATTTTCGGGCAGAAAATCCTTCAACGTGTCAAAGAACTGGGCCTTCGAAATATCCCCCAGCAGGTAGCTGCGGTAGAGGGTCGATAGCGGCAGGACTGGGATCTGCAGGCGGATGGGTAGCCCCAGCCTGCGGAAACCGTGGTCATCCAAAAGCTCGGTGCGCACCTTTTCTAGCTCGGCGAGCTGCGCCACGATCTTAGGGTGAATCACCCTTGGTTTCGGCGGCTCGGGCGGCAGCGGTTTGGGCCGTTCGTTTTCCTTTGGGATGTCGCCGCGGAAACGGAACTTGTGATTGCCGGGGCCGATGTCGCGGAGCCGGCGCATGAATTCGCCAAACAAACCTTCCTCGTGGTTATCGGCGCTCACGAAGGCGAGCCGCGGCCCCTTTTCTGCCTCGGCCTTTTTCGGGGATTCTGACTTTGGTTCCTCGTCGTCCGCAAGCTTCGGCAACTTATCCTCCGCGAACGGATCGTCCTGGCCGGGCGAGTGCAGAACGTCGTCCTGAGGCAACGCCTTCGTCGCATCGTAGTTCCGCGGGTCCTTTGTTTGAGCCTGCGCGTCCACGATCAAGCGGGGCCCCTGCCCCTGCACGGTGTTTTGCGCGTGGTACGGCACGACCCAACTCGCGTCGAATCCGGGAAGAACCGTACGTGTCCCCACCTTCACGGGACGGCCGTCGTAGAGGAATTTAAGCGACCGTTCCCCGACCGCGCTGGAGCCCGCGCATTGGGTACACAGGTGCTCTTCGTGCGTGAGGCTCGTGAGATCGACGAAGAGATTTTCCGCGGGCGGTTTCACTTTCGACGGAGGGTTTTTGCCGTCGGTGTAGAGCGAGCCCATCTCGATCCGTTTCGTAACGTCCTCGGGGTAGATTGAATACTTCAGCTCGCGCATCCACTTCGCCTCTTCGCGTAGCCCCTCAGCGATACGCCCCATGCCCGCTTCGGCAAAATGCTGCGCCAACGCCTCGACCTTAGCCGGATCGGTAATCGCCAGCTCGGACTGGAAATAGTCGGTGCGCGGAAGGCGAATGTACTCAGACTCCACGTCGACGGCGTCGAGCTCGTAAGTCCCGGCAAGCTCGGAGTACTGCGAGAGATCCGCGACGTAATACCCCTTTTCACTGCGCGCGAGTGGGATCTTCGTGCCCGGGCCGACGGTAAACCGCGCCTTCACCGTGGGGTCACTCTTTTGGCGCAGCTCCACCCGGGCCTTCGCGAGCAGGAACCCTTCGCTATGCGGGATGACGAGTTTTCCGTTCTCTAAAGTCGGGCGCATCGTCGTGGCGATGCGGAGTCGGTGGCTGTCGCTCGCCTCCCAATTCTCGGGCAGGTGCTTAAACTCCACCGTCGGATCGTACGGAGTCACGCTTTCGGTGGAAAAACCTGCGTCGCCGACCGTCAGCGCATGCTCGTGAACCTTGAACTCAGCGTCGTACGGCAGCTTCAGAGCGTTGTAGGCGCTCTCCCGGGTAGGGGGCCTACCGTTACCGCCCTGCTTGTTCAGCGTGGCGCTGGGGGGCGGCAAACGATCGCCCGTGCCACCGTGCACGTTCTTCGCCTTATCGCGATTGCCGACTTCCTCGGCCTCGTCGCGCTGGTAACGTCCCCGCTGTTTTGCCTGAGCGGCCTCTGACTTTTCCTTGATGTACTCCACCCACGACTTCGGCACAAAGGGCTCGACCCGTTTGAGATCGATATTGTAGTTCACGCGATCCGCCACGTCCTCCACCAACGGCGTCAGCACGCGTTCCGCCGCCTCCGCAATCTCCTTGCGGTGCTCCCACGCCTGATCGGAAGCCAACGCCAAAAAAACGCCGATCAGGATCGTTTTTCCGAGGCGCTGTTTCGTTTTCTCGCTCAGTAAGCTTTTCGAAAAAATCTGCTCGAAAGGAAAGGCAATGCGGAAGAATCCGTCGCGTCGGCGGAAGTGCTTGGGCGAACGGCTCAGGCCATTCCAGATCATCGCCTCGAGCACGTCGTCGGCGGAGGTGCCCGGCGTGTGCACCAGATCTTTGAACGGGGAGGCTTCCAGCGGATCGGCGAGCTGTCCGTTGAGCTCTCGTCCCGATTTTTGCAATCGCGCGAGCACGGCGTTCGTCGGATCCTCGTGCGAAATTTTGTCGAACCGACGAACGGCTTCCTTTAAGCCCTGGGCTTCCCGTTTCAGCCGGTGGGCGGCGGAAAAGGCCGCGTCCCGTTTCGGGATTATCTCGCCAGGTGGTTTTCCCTCGCCATCGGATAGGAAGCTTCCAAGCTTCGCCACTAGACGTTTGTCCCCCTTAAATGAGACGGGCTTTCCGTCCTCGGCGACGATCGTGCCCACTTTCCAATCGACACTCAGCTTTATTTCGTCGAGCCGCCTGGGACGAATACGTTTTTTTCCGGCCCAGAATTTAAGACCTGAATCCTTCTGTGCGATACGGATAGCCACTTTGAAGCGCTCGATGATCTCCGCCTCCGTCACCCGGCGATTGCGTTCCCGCCAAGCAATCCACATCTCCTCCTTCGCGGATTTACCGATGCCGGGGAATTCAGTCTCCTCGGCGCGGCGATTAGCCTTCTGGTAAGTGCGGTTGTATTCCCACGCCAGGATCGGATCGTCGCTACCGGCGTCGATGAGGTCGCGCAGCGGTTTAGCCACCTGTCGAGCAAAGTTTTCGGCCTGCTGCGCGGTGGGAGGACCCAGCCGAGTGCGACGTTGCGATTCGGCAAAGGCCGCGTACTCGCGAATCATGCGGGCCAGGGCCGCGTCGCGCGTTCCCTCCGGCGCAATTAGCTTTTGAGCCTGACCGTCTTTTTCTCTCAGATACTTTTCGCGAAACTCCCGCCCTAGACGAATTTTTTCGGCAACTTTAGGGTCCTTCTCCCATTCGCGAATCGCTAATTCCCAATCCTGCGCGGTTAGGCCGTTGGTCTGCCACATCTGGGGCTTCCAATCGGCGGGATTGCTCTCCGCAATCAAGGACGACCACGGCGCAAACATCCACCGTAAGGCGCGCTCGCCGTCCGGTCCCCGATCGCGCGGCTCCTCCGCCAAAAGCGGCAACGCCAGCAAAGCCATCGCGTAAAAGAGAAGGCGGGTCATCTTTTCGCCCACCCAGCTGTAATTATCCAATCGTGAAGGTCCTTCAGATCGGGAACCTTCGCTTTACGCTCGTTAATCAGCGCCGCCAAGAAACGGCGACGCGACTCATTCTCTTCGCCGAGCTGCTTCACCATGATTCCGATAATGGTCGCATCCTGGGACGTGCGGGCTACGTGTATCCAGGATCTCGCTACGTACTTATCTGCGAACCCCCGGTCGTAATACCCCAGCCGCGCCAAAGCCATGGCCGCCATCTCCATCTCTTTCGGGCGGCCCCTTAGCGACTCTTCCGTCAGGTAATCAATAAGGTGTCGTTTCTTCTCCAGATCGATAACGTCACTCTTAATCAATGTGTCGAGGGATCTGTAGTAGGAAATCAACGTGGAATAGGATTGGGCATCCGTATCCGCGCGTACCCCGGCAATGCCCGCCTTGAGCAAGGGAACGTAGTGCTGAATTTTTGCCGTCGGCATATCCTCTTGGCGTGTTTCCGAAATAATTATGCTGTTAAGACCCGAGCCGAGGGCACGCCAGTCTTTCTGTCTCACCACATCCTTCAATAGTTCGATAGCCGCCCGATCGGAAAGCGCGGCGCTGGCGATAATGGCGCCGGTTCGCGCCGCTGGATTGGGACTCTTCAGCGCTTTGGCTAAGCCATCGGCCAACGGGGTCTTCGTCCGCCGGAGGGCGCGCCGTTTCCAAGTCTGTTCCTGGATCGCCATTCCCTCCCACAACTCCGTTTGCTCAACTAGCTGAGCGGTTTCTTTTCCAAAGCGCAGGTAGTCGCCGGCATCGTAAAACTTTTCAGCATCGTAAAAATCGGCAAGGGCCGCGCGGTACTTGCGATTGGCGGGATCGAGTAACATCGCCTCGCGCAACGACTGCATCGCGCTTTGTTTCGCGGTGCACTTCGTCGTGGCGTTCTTCAACGTGAGCAATCCGGCGTTGAATTTCTCCAGAGCCTCCGCGCGGAAATCAAGTAGGGCTTCCCGTTTCGTTTCGTCGACGCGAATCGCCGCCTCGCAGGTGGCCAAATTTTTATCGCGACAAGCGTCGCGGAGTCGCGCCATCGTTCGCACGAGGTAATACGCATTCAAAGTAGGAACGCCGGTGGCCGCAAACGCCTGATTCTCACGGTTGGCGGTCAAGCGAACCCATTCGGACAGCGACGCGTTGGAAAGGCCCGGCACGAGTGCCAACGCGTTGGCCGCCGCGGCGGCTAAAAAATAGCGGGCATTGTCCTTGGTTTGATACGCTTCCGGTTTAGTCGTAGCGGGGTCGCCGCGAAACTCAATCACCTCGTCCGGAACGAAAAACGACGCGATATGGTCCTTCGGTAACTCTCCATCCGCCGGAAGACCATTCCACTGAAGTGGTTCGACGAAGGCCAGATCGGAGCCCATCGCCGCCACTTCCGCCTTAAACCGGTAGCTGCGTCTCACCACCGTAAACGGCACTTTGCCCGCGGCCTTCACGTAATCGAACCGAGTCTGCTCCAGTGAGTCGGCAATGTAGAGCGCGGGGGTTTGATTCTTTTCTTGGTTTTCGATCGCCGCACGGTGAGAAACAAAATCTAAATACGCCGTGGCTCCCGTACCGTACGGGGGATTGCCTAAGAGAAGCCCCATCCTCGTTTCGAATTCCTTGCGGGCCGGAGCGCTTTCGGTCGCCCTGAGTTTGGCATTGTAGCGAGCTTCCGCAAGCGCCGACGCGCCGGAAAGCGTTTCGCTGTAAAACTGCTCCACCGCCACGTTCACCCGCACCGGATTTTGTGTAAGGGTAAACTCCGCCGCGAGGTCGAGACCGGTTAGCTGCTGCGGCCAGAGGAATGGAAACTTTGAGTACTGGCGGTAGGGATATTCGCCCGGGACGACCTCCAGCAGAATACACTTCTCGGCGGCAGGCCCCTCCGTCGCGGAGGTCCCCGATTTTTTATCGTGGAAATTGTCCTGCGGCACCGCCGGCCCGGACATCAAAAATAAGAGGGCTAGAGCAAGCAGACGCCTGCCTAAACCATGCACTGTATTCATGCGGGATACCGCTTCTCCCTAAGCGTAACTTTCGTTTTGCACTAAGGAGAAGCAGTTCCCAGGCCATGGAGACGTCGTTGGATCTCATTCCGCGGTATGGCTTCCGCCTGGCGTCTGCACGGCTCGCCGTGACGTTCTAGCGCGAATTCCAGGGCGGACTATTTCCGAGCTCTTCTTCCGGTGTGCGATTGAGCGACACAAGGTTGTTCCACTCGGCCGACAAGTAAGTGCCGATCTGCACTTTGGCGTTTTTGTCCTCGTCCGACTTAGGCGTCTGACACGCGCTCGACGGCGTGTAGGTGTTCGGCGAGCACAGCGAGAACTGCGCGTCCTCTACCTTGGGCACCATCGTCAGAATCCATTCTTTGATCGGGAGGGGTTTATTCGGTTCAATCGCCGGATCAATGGCCCACAGCTCACCCTCGGAGTCGCGCAGCACGGGAATCACGTGGTACCACCACGATACGGATCCGCCGACCGCGTTCGCCGTCTTAACCTTCAGATTTCCGAAAATGAATAGTTTGAACGGTTGGTCCTGTTGCCATTCGTCCGCCAGCTGCTTCATCAGGGCGGCGCGAATCCAGCAACCGTCGTGTGGATAGAGCCAGCTCAAACGACGTTTGAAATCGGGCTTGTCTTTAGTTTCTAGAAACCGCTCATCGCGCAGATCGTTGAATAGTTCGGGCAGGTAGTCGTACTGGGGAACCGGATTTAGATTCAGCGCTTCGAATTTCATTTTACTCGCTACGGCAGAGCCCTGCCGGATCGCGTGATCCAAATGGGTCCAGTAACGGGCCTCGGCCTGCGAGGAGGTCTCGCCGGGCAAACGCTTCGCCGAATGAACACTGTCCATCGCCAATGCGGGAAAAGTTAGGACTATCGCCAGTATGAGGGTCGCTTTTAGGTTTTTGATCATGGGGAACAACTTATTCCCCGAAGCGGCTTTCCTAAATACACAAGGCGGCATAACCGGTGACGCGTGCTTCCCCGCTTTGACGATAACCGGCCAGGCTGGCCGAAGAGAGGCCACGGTGGCGGCACGCGGCGAGAACGACCGCGGCGGCAAAAAGTCCCGGCATCGGCGTCGATTGGGCGGCGACCGTCTCGTAAAGAAAAGCGGGGTCGACGGCTTCCATTCCGCGAATGCAGAGGTAGTCGTTCTTTTTGGCCACCTTGGCGTCGGCAGCCCCTTCGGAAAGGTTCGTACTGGCGATCCAGAGCACGGTTTTCCCAGAGCGTTCGTAAGCGCGGCTGACCTCACTTAAGCTCTCGCCCGCCCCCGTCGCTTCGTCCAGCGACATTTTACCGACGATTACCGGCACGATTTCGATCTGCGCGTTAAGATACTGAAGGAACGGTACCTGCGCTTCGATTCCCAGTTCGCGCGGGGTGCCTTTTTCGATCGTTCGCGTTGCCGAGTCCCACTTCTCCGCTAACCGCGCGGCAAACTCCGCGGCAATCTTCGCCGACCCCAGCGGCGTCTTCCACGCACCGCTGGACCACAGCGAAAGCCCCCGGGTTTTCTCGGAGTGGTTCGTCACGATCACCGCCACGTCGGGCGGTGCTAATTGGCGGTAAGCCCCGGCGGCGGTTTCGCCGGAGAGCTCATAAGTATCGCGCGGCACCACCAGCGCCTGCGGCGTCGTGCGTTCGCCGGTTTCGTCGAGCCAGCCGCCCAAAATTTCACGAAGCTCGGTTTTGGAAGAGGGAAAGAGTTTCATAGGCGCTCGCGCTTATCGAGTACGCGAAGCCCGAACTTATCGAGGCGCCGAGTCCACTTACGGTAGAGAAGGTAGGCGGTGTCGCCCGAAAAGGAGTTAGCAAAAAGTTCGGCTACCTCTTCTTTTGTGGCGTGCCCTTCCATCACCGCGCGGTACATCGCGTGGCCGAGCAAAGCGCCGAGTTCGCGCGCAGTTCGGTAGGCCAGCAACGTACGCCGCAGCGAGAAGGCGTCGTGATTCAAAACTTTGAGCGGGTACGGCATGGGCTTGGCCCCGCGCTCATTTCGGAAGTGGTGCAATGCCCAACTGGCCACCATCCGCTTGTCCGAGCGAATCCCCTCTTCCTTGTGCGCGGCGACGAGCCGCTTCCAATCCCGCGGCCCGTCGGTCTTACGCTTGTGGTTGAGCAGCTTGCTGCCCATAAACCCCAGCGCCTCGCCCCACACGAACGCGTAAAAATCCTGTTGCGGGGTTTGAAATACACGATCGAAACCGGAAAGCTCGCTGTGCCATAGCCGGCTGGCGAGTCCGGCTAGCTGATTCAGGCTCATTCGATTTAGGTACAGCACGTTCCGCTTAGGCACGAAGACCGATTCGAAGGTCGCACAGTAGATGGCAATTAACTTTTTCTCGCGCACGGTGAAAGATTCTTTCCCTCGGCCGAACAGCTGCGACAGCGAGGCATCCGTCGACGACATCAGCGAATAATTTGACGGCAATTTTTTTGAAAAGCCAAAGTAACTGCCGATGGCCTCTAAAAACTCAACGAGCTCATCGGAGTAATCAACCTCGTCCGCCCAATCGGGAACGTCCCCCGCCTCGCGTTTGGAAAAGGCCCAGTCGATCTGACTGCGCAGTT
>JAYUBV010000590.1:0-1026 GCA_043740655.1 Pseudomonadota bacterium
AGTCAGTGTTTAGGGGAGCTACCCACCGATTTGATTCGGTCAGGGAGCCTCACTGCCCGTTAGGAAAAACGCCCGTGATCGTCCCAGCGAAAGCTGCAGCGCGCTAAATGCGCGGCTTGCGAAGAAAGAACTTCATTTCGCGCCGGGAGTCGGCCGCCATTAACCGCGAGTGGGCTTTCAGCAAGTCGCTCCTCGTCAGAATTCCCACCAGTTTGCGATTGGTCGAATCCGTCACGATCAAACGGCCAATGTCTTCTCGAACCATCCGGTCCCGCGCCTCACTCAGGCTTTGCGTTGCGTGCACAACGATGGGGGGGCGAAAATTTAGGTCGGCTAGCGTGGTGACGGCCACGTGCCGGGCATCCATTAGGTCTTTTCGGGTGAAGATTCCAAGGGGAACTCCGTTTTTATCGACTACTACGTAGCCTTGGTGGGAAAAGCGTGGGCCCCCGCCCGCTAAAAGTGTGCGCACCGATTCGACCGTGGCCTCGGGGGGAAAGGTCACAACGTCCGTAGCCGCCACGTCCGTGACCCTCAATACCGACAAGGGATCGGCGCCGTACTCGTGCGGGACCGAAACTCCACGCCGGGCGATTTTCTCCGTCATGATCGTGTGCTTCATCCGCAAACAAGAAATGATGTAGGCCGTAGTGCAGCCGGCGAGCAGCGGAAGGATTGCCCAAGGCTGTCGCGTCGTCTCGAAGGCAAAGAGCACCGACGTGATTAACGCGCGGGATGCGCCCGCGAAAGTGGCCGCCATGCCGACTAAGGCGGCAACTCCCAGCTCCATCGCCGAAGCGGGAAACCAGTGGAGATAGAGTCCGCCAAACAAGAGTCCGAGCCCGCCTCCGATCGTAAACAGCGGTGCCAAAGTTCCGCCCGAGGTGCCGGTGCCCAACGAGAAGGACCACGAGATTAGCTTCATCAAACAAAACAGGGCTGCCGCACTTAGAGGGAACGTACCGGTTAGGAGGCGATCGATATTGTCGTAACCCACGCCCATCGTGTTGGGAAAGTAGTAGCCCA
>JAYUBV010000591.1:0-3692 GCA_043740655.1 Pseudomonadota bacterium
GAAAATCCGCGTTTTTCGCGGATTTCTTTCCAAGTTTCTCCGGCGTAACTCTCGTAGCTGGGCAAGGCCTGGAAGTTCCCTTTGGGGGTTAGGTCCTGGTAGTTCTCTTTGTTGTCATGGCTGATGGGCGATGGACGTGGTGACGACGAGCGGCTTCCGTCCGGGTTGGTCATCGGCATCTGCGAGTCGGCTAGCTCCTCGCGGCGGCGTTTTAGCTCTTCGTCGTAGGCCCGCTTGCGATCAATATTGGAAAGCACGTGGTAGGCCTCGTCGAGTTTGGCGATAATTTCAGAGGCCTCGTCCCCGGTGAAGAGTGAATAGGTGGCCACCGAGTCCTTCGAGAAGGCGTTTTTGGCCGAGTGGTACGCCGCCACGATTTCTGCGATCGTGGCGCGGGTGTCTACCTTAAGGACGTCGTAGTACGTTTCTTCGGATCGTCTAGCCATGGTGTTAAGCCCTACTTCGCTGCCGCTGCACGGGTGGTGGCTCGCAAAAGATTCCGGATGATGCTTTCCAAGTGGGTAACGGCGGAACAGTTGGGCGCATCAATCAAAAAGGGCACGCGGCGGCGGATCGACTGCCAAACGGCATTGTCGTAGGGGAGGTACCCCATGTATTCCACGCCCATGCCGAAGTAACGCTCGCACACCATCAGGATGCTTTTGCCGATGTCGGCTTCCGACTTCACGCGCACCTGATTGACGACGAGAGAAATTTGAAACTCTTCCATTTTCGTCTGCAGCTCTAGGCCGTCCGATGGAGAGAGCCGTTTCACTTCCGTGAGCAGATCCTTTGGCGTGCGAATGCCGCGCGTGTTTTTCATGTCCATCGCCTGCTCGATCAGCTGGCGCACGTAAGGCGACGGCGTGGCGGAACGGAGCATTCGGTAAAAGGAGGACTTGATGAAACGGTAGGCATTCTCGATCGACGTGGGCTCGGGGGTGACGATCACGATCTTCTTATCCGCGAGAAGGAAGAAATCCAAAGTGTTGCTTGCGGTACCGGCGCCGAGATCTAGCAAAACGAAGTCCGCTTCGATCTCGCGAAACTTGCGGAGCAATCGGGCCTTCTGCATGTGGCGCAGGTTGGTGATGCCGACGGGATCCTGTGCGCCGCTAATCAAGAACAAGTTCTTGATCGGAGTGGGCTGCATCAGGTCCTTCATATCGTCGACCCGTCCGATCACGAGATCGGCCAGCGTTTTCTGGGGCGATTCAACGCCCAAGCTCGTATGCAAGTTCGCGCCGCCTAAATCCATGTCGACGACGACAATCTTTTTATTCAACCACGAGAGGTACACCGCCATGTTCGACGTGAGCAGCGTTTTGCCGATGCCGCCTTTGCCGCCACCAATCGCCCAGATCGCGCGTTGTTGGTTAGGCGCCACGAGTGCCGAGCGCGACGGGATATTCATCCTCATTTCGAGCGTAGGCGCGGAGTCGGGAAGCTTTGTTTTATATAGTGACACGGTGGCTCTTTGAGAGAGTGAAATAGGCGAGACCGCTCTATTATCTCGGAATCGCGACTTTTTATCAATGCGGGTGAAATAGGGGTGGTGCAGTGCGTAACGGCGCCCTCCACTATGACGGGGGCAATTGCTGAAATCTGAATTTATCGCCCATTAGCTCGCCCACGCAAATGCAGCTTTTTAGCGCCTATGCCTCCTTCCAACGCCAGGCCGCGGAGATTTCACCGGAAGGCTCCGGCGTAGGTCATAGCGTTGCATTCCATGATCCGTTTGGGATCTAGATCCCTAATCACCCGGTGGACGGAAAAATCTCTGTTCTTTATCACCAGCTCTAAATTCGTTTTCGACACGTCTGCTCCGCGCCCGCGTAGAAAGACTTTGCGGGCCCACAAGGACCGTCCTTCGTTCAACTTTCCAATTACGGCAGTCACGGCGCCTTTCCGTGCTGGCATCGGAGAAAATTTTTCGTCGAACGCGGGGCCGGACGGATTTTTCTCCGTTCGTCCCTCGGCAAAGACCCGAAGCGAATAGGGGGAAGGCGCGGGCGCGTCTTCGTGGTAATCCCCAACCTCGAACTTCAGATCGATCGCCCCCTCGTCGGGCGACCAGCCCGTATAGTTGATATCCAGAAGGGGATCGCTCGGGGGAAGGGTCACGCTGCGCCGTCGCTCCGGATCGGCTAGCTCATTAAAAACCACCTGCCACCTCCCCGGCGGATTGGGCTGCAGGTCGGCCGCCCACTTTCCCGACGGAGAAATCCACCCCACTGCGCGCGCGGTGATCCTAGCTGATTCCTTCATCGGCGTTCCGGCGGGTAGCAAGACCGTTACCGCCTGTGCGATTCCCTTGAATTGGTAAAACAGGGTGCCGGAGAGGGCAACCAGAAAGGCGTTCGGGTCTTCCGAGGTGCTACCGTGGTAGCCCCATAATTCAATCGGGAAGTAGCGGCCCGCCCCGAAATCATAAAAGCCCGGGTACCAACCGCAATAGAAAAGCACCCGATACCCCTCGACGAGGGGTAGCCGTTCCGGGTCGAGATTTTTTTCTAACGCTCGCTCTTCCGCCTCGGCGACGGCCCGTTCGGCCCCTACCTTTTTTTCCCAAGTCGCCTGACGCCCAGCCTCCTGGGCCGCGTAGGCGGCCACGATCTTAGCTTGCATCTCCGCGTAATCGTCACGGAGGGGCGGTTGCATCACCTCCCGAAGCTCGGCCAGGTCGGGCCACGGGTTTAATGCCCGCAAAGTATACCCGTGACGTTGAACCCGCACCGTAAGTGTCACGCCCAACGCGATAACAAAACCTATTCCGAGACTTTGCGGGCGGGAAAGTTTCATCCCAAAATAATACCAAATAAGGGACAGTGGGAAGGCGTTTTAGGGCACTTATTGCCCGTAGGTGGATTTATGGCTATTAGCTCACCAAAGGAAAGGAGGATCACGTGGAACTTAGCGAATTTGCGTCGGTCCTCCTGTTGGGAAACCGCTGGGAAGATAAGCTCATTTCAAGTCCGGACGGATTCGACGATAGGTTCCCCTTTCCCGCGTTGACCAAAATCCCCCGACTTCCTGGCCGCCCCGAGAACCTCCGTCAATTCGGTCGCTCTGAATTTCCCAAAATAGAAACGTTATTCGACGATTCCGCCCGAGGTCGTTTACTGCATTTTTTTGCCAATCACGAGCTGCTCGCGATGGAGCTGATGGCTTTGACGCTTCTGAAATTTCCCGAAGCGGAGAAAACTTTTCGCCTGGGCCTTGCCCGAACAATCGTCGAAGAACAGAAACATTTACGGATGTACGTCGCGCGCATGCGCGAGTTGGGAATCGATTTCGGTGAACTTCCCACCAGCGACTATTTCTGGAACGCCCTCAAAGGCGGTGGTTCGCCGTTAGAGTTCGTGGTTCAAATGAGCATGACGCTCGAGCAGGCCAATCTCGATTTTTCTCTCTTCTACCAGCGTGCGGTCGGTGCCGTGGGCGATAGTCAAACGGCCGCCCTTTTGGAAACGGTCTATCGGGAAGAGATCGGACACGTTAAGCACGGGGTAGCCTGGTTCAATGAATGGCGAAAAGGGGCCAATGCCGCCGAAGGCGAGGATGACTGGGATGCGTATCTCCGCCTTCTGCCCGCACCGATGAGTCCTCGTCGCGCCAAAGGTCCCCTCTTTTGTTCCGCGGCCCGTCGAAAAGCCGGCCTTTCGGAAAGATATATTAGTGAGATGGAAGTC
>JAYUBV010000592.1:0-3663 GCA_043740655.1 Pseudomonadota bacterium
GGCTGGTGGTGGAGGCCCGCCGCCCCCGCCGGCGGGGCCCGTTATTACAAGCTATACGAAGGATGTGACGACCGGACACACGGTGTCCGGCCAGTTCCCCATGGGCACTACGTTCACCTGTAATGTGGGAAACACTTTTCCCCAAGCCTGCGGCATGGCCCAGATGGTCAATACGATGCCGCTCCGGGATTCGACCGGCGCGAACCCGCTTGTCTGCGCCCCCGGCGCCGCGCTCGTTGTGACACCCACGGCGAACTCGGTCCAAGGTTCGCCGTACAGCACGGTTTGCCAGTAGCCTGTGACCTAGGCAGCTTCTTTAACGGACGGCTCGGCGGGAGACCGCCGGGCCGCTTCCTCGGGAGAGGGGATTTCCACGAAGAGACCGTTGAATCTTGCTTCCCACTTTCCCATCCACTTATCTACGGCCGGAATCCACCCCTGCGGCATCAGACAGAGGTACGTTCCCCACATCGCAAATGAAAAGAAGTGCACCTGAAAGAGCAGGAAGATGGACAGATGGGCCACCACTCCGAACGCCAGCGCGGCCACGCGCAGGTGCCGTTGCAGCATGAAGATCGGAAACAACATTTCCCAATACAACGTCAGCTGCTCGCCAAATCGGAAGAACGCTGATTTAAAAAACCAGGCCTGGGCGACGACGAAGTCGTAGCCGAGACGGCTTACCGTGGGGTTAAGCAACGCCCGTAGGGTGGCGATGCCGTTCAGCCAGTCGGTGCCGCGCTGTTTGGCGATACCCGACGTGAAATAGACGAGACACACCTGGACCTGCATCAACCGCAGCGGCCAGGCCGGGGCCAGCGGTGTGAAATCAACCGTGACTTCGCCACTGCGCCGTTTGGCTAGCCAACGGTCGAACGACCACGCGTCTCCGCAGCGCGAGAAGGCCAGTAAGAAAAGGATATTGCGGAGAATGCAGTCTTCGCCGCTAAAAACGAAATGGTTGCGCACGCTGTACGACGCCGCGAAAGCCAGCACGAGCCAGGTGGAGGTGCGGGAGTACAGACCGATCGTCATGGTGGCCGTGAAGAAGAGCGATAAGTACAGGGCGAAGGTGGCGTACCCCGCAGTATTAAATAGATAGAGCAGGGACCACGTCCGCTGATTCTCCGTCAGAATTCCGACGTGCGGGGGAAGCCACCCTTCGTTACTAAAAAATTCACGCGCGAAGGGAAGGCACGAGGCAAAACACCACAACGAGAGAAGTCCAAATACGATGCGCATGGCCGCAAAGATCCGAGCATCGGTATGCGACGAAAGGTGAAATAGCTTCGGGCGCATGGTCAGTAGTGGTGGAAGAACGCCACCGTACTCCTCATCTTGAAACGTTCAGACTTTGGTTCCGTCAGGTCGACCGAAATGGGGGCCGTCAGCCGCAGCACGTGAAAGCCCAGCGGAATCTTACCGGTCTTCGCGCGGTATTCCTGGTTAGCAAAGTCAGTGATGGCCCGCATTACGTCGGTGCCCTGACGCGCGAACACGCTCTCGGCAATTTTAAATCCGAAGCCGTAAAAAAACGGGGACCCCTGCAGCCGCGCTTCCAGCGTAGGGTTCTCGTACGTCTTAAAGACCGGCTCATTAGCGTAGACGGGCAGGCGCCGTTCCTTCCACGGAGTGTCCGGCGGGAGAACTTCCGGGCTTAGCAACTCTTTCCAGCCCACGATGGGGTAAACGGCCATCCACGATTGGGCGTTGATCGGATTGGGCGCAAACATGCGCCACGATTGGTAGGTACTCGTCAGAAAGCAGTAGCTTTCTAGGGGCTGGATCCACCAGGACCGTTTGGCCACGACGTCGCGCTTCCAATTAATGACGCGATCTTCGGCGCGCGCTAGCCAGTTCATGGCCGGGGCGATGCGAGCGTCGTTACCGTAATCTTTCGTCGGAACGAGCCACCAGCTAATGGCCGCCAGATGAAACGCGCAGAAGGTGGCGATGGACCAGCGCCGCCACCGGGAGAGAGCCACTAGGAAAGCCTCTTGGCGATCCAACCGCACGAATTTTAGACGTAACTTCACGTCTCCTTATCGGAGAAATTCTGAAAAAACTAAAAAACCGAATTGGCCGCTGGGAATGGGCAATCCTTATTCGGCAGAACGCGGAACTAACTGCGCAAACCGACAGGCACTTAAATCAAACCTCTCCCGAACCGCCCTTAGCGCCGATGCCGCGTCCGGCGTCCACACGACCAATTCTTTGATCGTCGGAGAAACCGTTTTCTGCGCCACCATGAGGTCAATTAGGCTGTTCCAGGCCTCCCACGTCTCTTTTTCCCACATCAGGGCAAGCGGCCGCGGGGTGATTTGTTTGGTAGCCAATTTCGTGAGAACTTCGAACATTCCCCACTGAGTCGCCTCTCCTCCCTCTCCCACGACGATCGCGCCGGCGTGATCAATTAGCTCTGACTCGGCCTGCGAAAGGCTGGCCCCCGTATGGAACTGATTCACCCGATCCCCTTTTTCCGCCCGGGGCATGGCGACTGCAAAGAAACCAAGGCGCTTTCCCTTTCCCGCCCGCGCGCCGCGATTTAAGTCGTCCATCGATCCAGGGTTAGTACCCGTGGCCACCGCGTACTGGTTCCGGGCGAGTTGCTTGCCAAGGTCTCTAAGCGGGTTACCAATCTTAGTGGGCTTTCTAGAGTCCCCCAAAACCGTCACCAATCGAGACTTCGCTAAGAACACCATTCTGCGAAACGTATTGATATCGTTCTCAACCGCCGTGGGCGTGGCGGAAGGCTTTCGGTACGGCGTTTCCGCTACGTGCCGTTTGGCTATTTTCACGGCCTCGGCTGCCGTCTCCGCGAGTTCGATCTTTTCGCTAATACGGGGATCCATTAGACCGCGGCGAACTAACACGTCGACAAACTTAAGCAACGGGTCCCAATCCGATCTCGGTCCGAGAAGGATCAATCCCTTTGGGCCGATTTTATCGTTTTGGAATTTAGTCAGAACCTCGAAAAACTCCCAAACGGTTCCGATTCCCCCGCGGGTAAAAACGTGGGCCCGGGCGCGATCGATAATCTCCGCTTCGCGCTGGGCGAAACCTTGGTAGACCAGGCTGTGCGTGAGGTACGGGTTTAGCGTTTCCTGCGGAAGGTTGCCCATGGCGAGGCCGATGCTCTTGCCCCCCGCTTCGTGGGCCCCCCGGTTGGCGGCCTCCATGTTTCCAGGTCCACCGCCGGTGCAGACGGGCACCGCCGGCATTTCCCGAGCCCAAAGACGCGTGAATTCTCGCGTGAGCTCGTAAGCGCTATCTCCGGGCACGACGCGCGAACCGCCGTAAACGGAGAGCGTTCCCTCCGGTGCCACCGTGCTTAGCAGCGCCTCCGTTTTTTCCATTTCTCTTCGAACCTCCGCGCCGGTCGGAAGGGGCGGATATCGAGGGGCGCTTACGGGCGTCTCAGAAAACGCATTACCGCAATGCAATAAAAACAGACCGACGAGTAAAACTCGCGGGATTGAATTTGGGGACCAGGTTTTCATGGGTGTTTCAGTTTACCACTTATTCGCGGATAGACTCGATGGGGTCCAGGCTGGCCGCGCGTTTAGACGGAAACCAGATAGCTAATCCAATCAGCAGGCAGGCTAGCACCACGATGCCGGTGAGCGAGCTAGGACGGATTTCGATCGGAATGGTGCGATCGTA
>JAYUBV010000593.1:0-3661 GCA_043740655.1 Pseudomonadota bacterium
CCCGGACTGGGAAACTCCACGACGTAGACCTTCAAACCGTTGGTCAACGTAGTCTCACGGTGCGGCAACGTCAGAAATGATTTCGCCATGACACCCCCCGACAAAAAAAGGGCGATCCCCCAAACAACCACGGTATTTATTTTCATGAAACGCTCCGAAAAGAGAAAATTTAATCGTTTTTCAGGTGGTTGGCCAATCCTCAGAAAAAAACAAAAGCCGAGCATATCGCTGCAGTTTAGCAATCCAGCGAGGCGGGTGGGGAATCTCATCCGCGAAGGCCTCCGAAGGGCGTACGGTCCCGAATGCAATCCGGCCACGTCGCCCGAGGCACGACGAGCGGATGGGATTCCCCTCCCGCCGTTCGAAAGTGAGGTAATATGGTGCATATGCACGGCCGGCCCCAAATCAGGCTTTGGTTCGGCGTTCTCGTGCTCTCCCTCGTAGTGTTGTGGAGTTTGCTGAGCAAGAAACCTAAGCACGAGATTCCGACGGGACTCGTATCGGTGGGCGCCCCCGCCGCGGTGCCGCGCACCCCTACGACCGAAGCCGCGCCGGTCAAGCCGGCCAAGCTAATGAAGTGCGCCGAACTTTTTCACCACGCATGCACGCGACGCGGCATTACCGCCGATCCCTCGGGCGTGGTGCAGCCTAACGTACGCGGTGAGCTCGAAGCGCTGCGCCTCTACGAAACGATCATTCACGAGAATCCCGAATGGACGAGCGACCAGGTGGACGAAGATCTCGTCAAAAAGATTTATACTGAAAAACGCCGCACGATTATGCTCGACACTTTCCGTTGGGTTGCGCGCGAAATGAAAAAGGTAATTGAACAGTATCCCGACACGGTGATGACCGCCGATATAAAGAAAAAGCTCAAGCGTCGCATTGAGACGACATCACTGGAACTTCCCCCGCCCGCTTCGATTTACGAAACGGAACCGGACCTGTTCACCAAGAACGAAATGTACTTTGAATCGTTAGAGAGCAAGCGCCGAGTGATCCGAGTCGGCGGTGCCTACCTGCTCACCGCCAAGAGTTGGTTTAATCGCGTGTTCACGCTGAGCCATGAGCTAGCCCACTCTATCGATCCGTGCGAGGTAAAGCTCGCCAAGATCGAACCCGCCGCCTACCGGCGCCTCGCTCGTTGCTTTTACCAGCAAAAAATCATCCAGAAAGATCCGGAGCTGCACAAGTGCGGCACTAAGAATCAGCTGGGCGAAGCGTTTGCCGACTGGATGGCGGCGGAGCTAACCGCGGTGGCCATGGAGCACTACAAGGTAAAATTGAAAACGCACGAAGACATTCTACACTCGGCGATCAATGCCGTTCGTGACTTGTGCGATCAGGAGTCTTGGGTGGCGGAGGGGGATAGTGATCTGTACCCCGATCCGGCCGTCCGCATCGCCAAAATTTTTGCGCACAACCCCAAAATTAAAAAGCTTCTGCAATGTGAGGTGGATTCCAATGAAATGCCATACTGCTCTCTGTAACGTGGGCTTTACCTTCGGACTGTTCTTGCTCCTTACCGCCGGCTGTGCGGGCATGAAGGACAGCCCCCGGTCCAGAACTGAGTCCCAGATCGAAATCTCTTACCTGCGTGGTTCGAACTCGCACCGCTACCTAATTTCCGAAGATAAAGACACGGCGATGATGAAGGCGTTCAAAGATCAGTACCTGATGAAAGAGATCAAGATTTCGCAGGACAACTTTACGAAGATCGCTAACGAGACCGAGGGCGTCGTGAACGAACTCAAGCGCAACCCGACCGCCAAGGAGGACTCTCCCTGCCGTACGCCGTTTCACATTAAGATCAAAGGCCCCCAGGCCTTAGAAAGCGTAGAGGGCTGCCGCGGTAGCAACGAGGGGGCCCTGGTCGGAAAACTGATCAAGGATGTAGAGTTCCTGATGGCGTCCCCGAAAGCGGAAGGCGGCTGAACAAACGCATTAAAACTCGAAGCCGAAGTTCATAGCAGTCCCCCCGCCAAAGTTTCGGCCACCCCGGGGTACCCGGCTTCAAACCACCACAGCCAGGCCAGCATCATGATCGTGTGCCCAACGAAAATGAAGAAGTGGCTCCACATCTCGATGCGATCGGAATTTCCCTCGAAGAAGCGAAACCAGTGCATCCCCTCGTCGATCATACTGTAGAAAACCGTCAGCGCCGTCATGACGATCGCAGGAACCCGCAAGAAGAGCGGATAGGTGTACGCCAAACACAGCAGCACGCTGCTCGAAATGCCCGCCGCAATGGTGATGTGGTGAACCAGCGCTTCGCCCCGCTGCAACGCCTGCTTGTAGACGGTGCGGTGGCCAATCGTGTCGAACGAGATCGCCACGATGAAGATGAAGGTCCCTAGCGGAATGTTCCAGACGTACGGCGGGTAGGTCACCCCTTTGGAAACGCCCACCGCAAGAAAGCCCGTGATGGAGCCCAGTAGCCCGAGCATCATCCCGATCCAGGCGATGTAGACCCGCCAGTCCATGCCGTCGAATTCCGCCATGCGCGAAGCGTAGCGAATAAAGTCCTGCACAAAGGTGCGCTGTGCCGCCGAATTGCTCACGCGTGCCTCCAGATCTGTTGAATTTCCACCCGCTGCCAAGGCCGCCACAACCGCCCCGGAATCCCCATGGCAACGCGCAGCGATCCGCGTATCACCGCGATCGCCTTGCCGAAGGGCGACACGATCGTACGGCTATCCCACGCGGTTTCCCCGCGTTCGATTACCATGCGCCCGATTCGCGAATAGACCTCCGCCGCTACGCTGACCGCCAAAGCGGCCCGCCACGGCAGAAAGTGCAACCCTTCGAGCCCGGACACGTAATAACGGTCAGCCTCGGCCAACATTTTCCTCACGACACCCGCCACTGCCCGGCGATGACGAGGCTGCATGATTTGCCCTTCGGGAACCCCCGCCTCGTCGAGCCAAAGGAGAGGTAAGTAAACGCGCCCCATCTCGGCGTCTTCCCGCACGTCGCGCGCAATATTGGTCAGCTGCATCGCCGAACCCAAATCCGCCGCATGCCGAAGCGCGCGCGGATCACTCACCCCCATCACGTGGGACATCATCAGCCCCACGGTGCCGGCCACCCGGTAACAATACAGGCGAAGCTCATCGATGCTCCAGTAAGCCTCACGCCGCACGTCCATCGCCATGCCTTCTATTAGTTCAAGCGCGTAATGACGGGGGATGCGGTACGTCTTCGCGATGTGGGCCATCGCAATAAAGACCGGGTTTTCTCCCGGAGTTCCGTCGAAGGCCAAATCCGTTTCGCGCCGTAAGTCCTTGACGCGCTCTTCCTGCAGCCGCAGGTTCTTAGCGCGATCGATCTGATCGTCGCAGTACCGGCACCAGCCGTAAAGAAAGAACGCGGCATCGCGCGTTTCCGGTTGGAAAAGTTTCGCCGCCAGCGAGAAGCTCTTGCTGCCCACTTCGATCATCTTGCGGCATTCGGTCAACGCCGCCCCTACTTTGGGAGAATACCCGACGCCGAGTAACGACGGCACCTTCGGCCGCGACCTCACTTCGATGGCCCGTCGTTCCTCCACGTCGTCTTCTAACACCAACCCCGCGGTTGCCTTCGCGGAATTCACGACCCCCGGAATGCCCGCCCCCGGATGAGTTCCCGCTCCGACGAAGTACAAGCCGTGGATATCCGGGTC
>JAYUBV010000594.1:0-3651 GCA_043740655.1 Pseudomonadota bacterium
GCGGCGGTTTTGAATTTGGCTAGAACAATCGCCAACGGCAGCTCGCGGGCGTCGCCGCGTACGGTGGCAAGCTTAGCGTACGGCGTAGCTCCGTAGGGAATCAGCGTTGCCGGATGTGGCGCCACTTCGGTGGCTCCGTCGAGAAAATGGGCGAGTAGGGGGGCGGGCCAGGTGCTTGCCGGTTCCAGGGTGACAAGGATCAACGGAATTTCATCTGGCTTTAACAGCAACGCATTCAGCGCTTCGGGAATCGGATCGGCGGCCAAGATACGCACGCCGTCTTTTTTCAAAGTGGCGCACAAATCGCTATCGTTAGTCTTGGTTCCCAGCCAACTTGCCAGCCCCTCGCAAGTGCTAAAGGCCGAAAAAAATTCGAAAGGTAACGGGGCGGGGGCGCCGCCTAAAATCGTCCACGGATCTTTGCCGGTGTCGTCGCGGGTTTTGGCGATAGAAAGCGGCAAGAAGGCGAGTAATCGCTTCGGAGCGCGGAGGCGCGATAAACTATTTGGCCAGTATGGGTTGGTGGTCAGCCAATCTTTAGGAAACGGAGCCTCGGTTTTTGTGTCGAGCCACTGGCGTAGCGAGGACAGGTAGCGCTTTGCCACCGCTTCGATCCCGGGGCGCAGCCATACCAGATCCTCGAAGGGGTCGATGGCAAAACCGTTTGGAAATTTGGGGGAGTAGTAGTGCGAA
The DNA here is from genome assembly GCA_043740655.1 of Pseudomonadota bacterium. GTDB lineage: Bacteria > Bdellovibrionota > FAC87 > UBA2466 > UBA2466 > JBGSST01. Next base: position 694 of record JAYUBV010000594.1, read on the forward strand.
AACTCCTGGCTTTCTAATAGCGTAGCGACACTGTCGAGTCGGTTCTCGTAAGGACGCCCGGCCATGGGGACCGGCGGTATAAATTCGGAATAGGCGCGAAGGGTAAAACGCGGCGGAACTTTCCAATGGGAACCGGAAAGGATTTCACCCCACGAGGAGGTGGGTGAAGTTACGGGGGAAGCAAAACTCCCCCACGCAAATATCAAGCTGAGAAATGGAAACGCCGTTCGGCTAAACCAATTTCCCGTCGGCCGAAGCCGCTCGGGGAAAGGCATTAGGCGTTGAGCGCTTTGTGGGCCGCTTTGCTCAAACGAGCAATTTGGCGCGAAGCATTTCCGGCTTTGATTAGCCCTCTGCTGGCAGCTTTCATCAACTGGCGCTGAGCGTCGTTGAGAAGGCTCGGCAGAGTCTTCTTCAGTTCCTCTTTTTTCGCTTTCGTTTCAATCGTCGCCCGCACCTTTTTCACGACGGTACGAAGACCGGCGCGTTGGTTACGGTTGCGCTCGTTGCGGCGTTTTGCCTGACGGGCGGCTTTCAATGCATTGGCATGACGTTCCATAGGTACACCTTTTTCGGAAAACCATCGTAACTAATTCTGTTTCTTGAATAAGTCAATGGTTAGACGTGTCTGCCAAGGACTTAGACGTTCGGACTATGTCGTATAAGCATACGAAAGGACAGGGAATTGAGCCTCGCTGGGCCGACTTTGGACTTTTTTCTGGCGCCGTTCGTCCAGCCTCTAGCCGCCCTGAGCCCGCGGACTCAAGCGCAGGTTAGGGCTTACGTCTTGCACTCTTGAAGTGGGATCGAGCGTACATCATGTGGACACCTTGTATACGACAGCTTAGAGCCACCGGGATTTTGAGGGCGTTGATTGCCTTCACGGTCCTTTGCTCGCCCGCTGCTCGGGCGGAAGACGCGTCCGTTCCCGCTTCCGTCGAACTCGTGCAACCGACCCCCGCTCCCCAGCAACCACCGGCGGATCGTAAAGACGGTTCGGGTGCGGCAATCGCGTTGGCCGCGGCCGGTGCCGCCATTGCGGGCATGTCGTGCGCGATGCTGATGAAGCAGGCCAAGGAAGCTACGACGGAGTCTGAGAAAAACATGTTGATGATGATGGCCATGCAGCAATGCTCCCAAGCCGCGCAGACTTTAGCGAACGCCGCCCAGAACCAAAAAGGAAAAGACGGTTTAACGAGCCCCGCGGCGCCCGGCGCCCCCCAGTTGAAATCCGAAGCGCAACCGACGAAGGAAGCCAAAGCCGAACCGACGTTGGCATTGCCCCAAACCGAGGCCACGCAAGCCGTTGCCGAGATCGCCACACCTACTCCCGCCGCAGCCACCGAAACGGCGAGTGGAGTCGTGTCGCCGGAAGTTTTCAACAAGGCAGCGGCGCCGGAAGGCAAACCCCAACAAGTGGCGAGCGGTCCGTCTTCGTCGGTTCCCAAAGTCATTCCTAAGAACGGCGTAGAGTTCGATGACAACGCCAAAGTTGGTCAAGGCTCCACGACCTCGTTTGGTCAGCCGAATCTTCTCGGTCAGGGCGGTGCGCCGCAGGCCCCGGCGGCCGCGAACAAAGATTTGAAACAGCTACTCACCGATGCGCGGGAAATCACTGGCCGCAAGAATAAGAATGCCGGTGCCGATACGCACGGCGATGGTTCGGGCGGTTCTAGCGAAGGTAAAGACAGCAAAGGTAACGAGGGGGACATGAGTGCGATGCTGGCGCAGCTAATGGGCGGCGGCGCTTCGGCGGGCGGCGATGCGGGTGGCCCCTCCAACCAAGTAATGAATTTGAAAGCGTTCGCTAAAGCCAACGGAGGCGACGAAGGGGAAGAGCTTCCCAACGTATTCCAGTACGCGAGCTTCCGTTACCGTCAGCTCAACCAAGAACGCGCGGTGAAAGTTTTTACGACGGAACAAGCGCCCGTAGCGCTAACCGAGCCGAAAGTCGCACCCGCTCGGGTCACGAAAAAGCTGGTGCGCGGTAAATCCGTAGCGATGCGCGCCGCTAGCCAACGTCGGGGGTCGAAGCGATGAAGCTTCTTCTTCTCATTCTCTTTTCGATCCAGGCAATTTCCGTCTACGCGGAAACTAGCTCGTCTTCTTCGTCATCCTCTTCTTCTTCTTCTTCCCCGTCGGGCGGAAATGTCGATTCGGCGACCCAGGTGGATGTGCCGGATAAACCGGAAGTCACTCCGGGCGGAACCGTGAAGCCGGCCGATCGCCAGAAGAGCTCGGCGATGGCCAAGGCCATGGCGTTAGGCGGACAGGCGCAGTCGATGATCATGTGCATGCAGATGCAGCAAGAGGCGCTGAAGCAGAAAAACAGCACCGATAAAGCATTGATGATGATGATGGCCAATCAGGCCTGCCAACAGGCCGCCGAGATGGGCAAGGCCGCGGCGGAAGCCGACAAAGGGCAGAAGGCCGTTTCGATGGAGGACATTCCGAAACAGAGCCAGTTGAAAATAGCCTCGCAGAAATTACCGAGCGGGTCCGCCAAAGAGGACACCAGCGCGATGAGCGGCTACAAGATTGTGAACGATGAAGAGGCCAGTAAATCGGGTCCACTTCCGACCGGCAAAGCGGTACTCCCGGATCTCGGCGCTGGTAACGATAAGAAGGTCGCCAAGGCTGGCGTTACTCCCGCCGTCGCAGCAGAACCCGACGGAAAACAAATTCCTGATCTAGGCCGATCGGTTCCCGGCGTCGTGCCCGGCAAAAATGCTGCGGTCAACGATGCGGATAAGAATGCGGGCTTAGGTGGCGGGGGATTGTCCGGACCTAACCTAGCGGGCATCGGCCCGAGCCTGGCCGCTTCGGGTAAGAGTCCGGCGGAAGAGGCCAAAAATTTAAAGGGCACCGATAAGGAAGGCGAACCGGGCCGTTCCGCAAAAGGCGGCGCCATGGAAACGGGTGAAGGCGGCGGCGGTGGTTCGAGCGGTGGTAGTTCTG
>JAYUBV010000595.1:0-3646 GCA_043740655.1 Pseudomonadota bacterium
TACCTAGCGCGACTAGACGAGCGACCCGACGTGAAGGCCGCGGCCCAACGGTTCCAGGCCACACAGAAGCAGGTCACGATGGCGTGGGGTAGCCACTGGCCCTCCATTGACGTCACCGGTAACTACTACCTGACCCGCCCGGGCTTTCTTAAGGACATCAATTGGGATCTGGGGGCCCGCATTACGATTCCCCTCTTCGAAGGGTTCGCGACCCAAGCCAAAGTTGCCGAATCGGTTTCGAAACGGAAAGAGGCCGAGCTTGATTTCGAACGCACCAAGCGCGCCGCCCGCCAGGAAATTGCGACGCTGCACCGCCGCCTCACCGCCCGCTTAGCGCAGCTGAAAAGTTTGACCCGGTCCGCGGACCTGTTGAAACGAAATGCCTCGCTCGTCCAGCGCGATTACCGCCGCGGTCTCGCGCGTAACATCGACGTGCAGCTGGCATTGACCGAATCGCGGGTCGCCCAGCGCGGACTCGACCAAGCGCACTTCACGAGTCAGCTCGAACTCATTCAACTGCAAGCCGCAGCCGCTTTAACGGGAGAAAAGAAATGACCCTCTCCGATATTTCCATCCGCCGTCCCGTATTTGCCTGGATGCTGATGTCCGCCATGATCATCTTTGGCGCCATCTGTTTTAATCGACTGGGGGTCAGTCAGCTACCCGACGTGGACTTTCCGATGATTTCCCTCGCCGCGCGTTTTGACGGCGCGGCCCCCGAAGTGATGGAGGCCGAGGTGGTCGATCCCTTGGAAGGCACGCTCATCGGAATCCAAGGCGTAAAAAACATTATCTCGACCGTGCGCAGTGGTTCCGCCGACATCATGCTGGAGTTCTCGCTGGGCCGTAGCGTCGACGTGGCCTTTCAAGACGTGCAGGCCAAGATCGCCGCTATGCAGGCCCTGTTACCGCAGCAGTTAAAGCCCATCACCGTGATGAAGATCAACATGGAGGACTTTCCCAACCAGTGGCTCTCGGTGTCTAGCACCAAGATGACCCCGCAGCAGCTGATGCTGTTCGCCAAGGACGATGTCCGCGATCGCATGGCGACCATTCCCGGAGTGGGTAACGTGTGGATGCCCGGTTACCTCGAACCAAACCTGCGCGTGTGGATCGATAACGATAAGTTGAGACAGTACGCGCTGACGGCTTCGGATGTGGTCAACACCATCCGCTTAGAGCACACCGAGCCGGCGTCGGGCCGCACCGAGCACGCTCACCGTGAGTACTCGCTGCGCACCATGGGGGAGGAGCGAACGGTAGAGGACTTCTCAAATCTACTCATCAATGCGCGCGGCGGACTACCCAACTACAACCCGATTCCTCTAAAGGCCGTGGCGATAATCGAAGAGGGCCTAGCCGATTCGATGCAGTTTGCACGGAGTAACGGCCAGCCCGCAGTAGGCTTAGGTATCGTCAAACAGCGCGGGGCCAATGCGGTCGAGGTCGGAAGTGCCGTCAAAAAGCGGATCGCCGAAATCCGCAAGACCCTCCCCGAAGGGGCAAATTTCGTAGTGAACTACGACGGGACTCGCTTCGTCGAAGAGGCGATCCACGAATTGATCTTCACGCTTATCTTGGCGGCCCTTCTGACGTCGGTCGTCTGCTGGCTTTTTCTAGGGTCCTGGGGTTCCACGCTAAACGTTCTACTGGCGATTCCCACTTCAATCCTGGGTACGTTCGTCATCCTCTACTACTCGAAATTTACGTTAAATACGTTCACCCTGCTGGGCCTCAGCTTAGCCATCGGCATCGTCGTCGATGACGCGATCATGGTGCTGGAGAACATCATCCGACACCGGGAGATGGGGAAAGATCGCGTGACCGCCGCCTTGGAAGGCGCGCGCGAAATTACGTTCGCCGCCACCGCCACTTCCATTTCGCTGGTCGCCATCTTCTTGCCCATCGCCTTCATGGAAGGGTTTATGGGCCTGTTCCTAAAGGAGTTCGGAGTCACGATGAGCGCCGCCGTCATGCTGTCGCTCGTAGAAGCGCTAACGCTCACCCCGATGCGCGCCGCTTACTTCAAAGATGCGGAGAAGACGCACCAGGGGCGCATCGGCCGCGCATTCGAAACTACGTTTGGAAAACTGCGTGACGCCTATGCGCGAACGTTGCCGCTGGTACTAAATCACCGCTGGAAGTTCCTCATCGGCTCGTTTCTCTTCTTCGTCGCCAGCTTTGGAAGCGCCGCATTCCTAAAGGGCGAGTTCCAGCCGGCTCAAGACATGAGCACCCTCACCATCCTGATGAATAATCCGCCGGGCTCCGGCGTATCGTACACCGACGAACGCGTTAAAAAGGTGGAGCAGTTTTTAGGCAGCCGTTCGGAGGTCAGCGCCTACTTCGTTGCGGTCGGCGGTTTCACCGGCGGCGAGCCCCACGCGGCCATGATCTTCGTCGAACTGAAACGGAAGGGGCTGCGAGGAATCGATCCCGCGCAAAAGAAAGAGCTGACGCAGGGGGAGTTCCAAATAGTGGCGCGTAACTTCTTAAACCAGGCTATTCCCGAGTCAAAACCATTGGTCCAGGACCCCTCCCAGCAGGGTTTCGGCGGGGGCGGCAGCAAGGGTTTCCCAGCCGAATTTCTCATTCAGGGTCCGAGCTGGTCGAAGCTCGGGGAGTACTCCAAAGAAATAGTCACCGAAATCAAAAAATCCGGCATCATGGCCGACGTCGATTCGGACCTGCTCTACGGCGCTCCTGAAGTCCACATCGTTCCGGATCGCAAACGAGCATCGGAGCACGGCGTTTCCGTCGCCTCCATCGGCGGGGTCGTTAATACGCTGATGGGCGGGATCGTGGCCGGTACGTACCCGAGCGCCGGCCACCGCTTCGACATCCGTGTGAAGCAGACTAATTCGACCCGCTCGCCGGGCGATCGCATTAAGGATTTTACCGTACGCAACAACCGGGGCCAGCTCGTCCCCTTGTCCGCGTTAGTGAAGATTGAAGAAGCGACGGTGGCAAGTACCATCACACGTAAAAACCGCCGCCGGTCAATCATGATCTACGGCAACCTCGGCAAAGGGCTGAGTCAACAAGAGGTATTGACTCAAGCGGAAGCGATCGTGAAAAAGATCATGCCGCCCGAATACGGTTTTCACCTGGCTGGCTCGGCCGAGGACTTTAAACAGGCGGGGATGAGTTTCATCTTCGCCCTAATCTTGGGCTTCGCGTGACTGGCGATCAAAACGGCTAAAGAGGCTATACACCCAGGGCACCACGTACAGCGTGAGCAGGGTCGACACCATCAGGCCGCCGATCACCGCCACCGCCATCGGGGCGCGAACCTCGGCCCCCGGACCGACCGCGAAGGCCGCCGGCAAGGCTCCGGCGATCGTCGCTAGCGTCGTCATCACGATGGGGCGGAAACGCGTGGGGCACGCTTCGACCAAAGCCTCGCGTACATTCTTGCCTTCTTCTCGGCGCTGGTTCGTAAAGTCCACGAGCAGAATTGAATTCTTTTTCACGATGCCCATCAGGAGCAGCAGGCCAATCATGCTGAACATGTTGAGCGACTGGTGCGTGACGAGTAGCCCTAGGAAAGCTCCGGAGAAGCTAAACGGCATCGCCATAAAGACCGTGATCGGATGTAGAAAACTATTGAACTGCGTGGCGAGTACCATGTAGGCGACGACGAAGC
>JAYUBV010000596.1:0-3637 GCA_043740655.1 Pseudomonadota bacterium
TCCACCGTGGCGCTAAACAGCCTGAAGTAAATTCTGTCGCGCAAGGCGCGACAGAATTTATCCTGAGGGCCGTTAGGCCCGAAGGATCTCGACCTAGCAGAGACGCTTCTCCAGCACGAGCATATCGAGGTCTTTCACCTTCGGAATACCGGCCCGCGGATCGTGGTGCGGAAACGGGTGCGTTCGTCCGGTGCGGACGAAGCCACGCCGCTCGTACCACGCCAATAATTCCTGACGACGGTGAATCACCGTGATCTCGATCCGAAACACCTTCCAGTTTTCTACTACCCACTTTTCGATGAGTTCCAACGCGGCTTTGCCGATACCGCCGGTTTGTAGGTGCGGCGCCACGGTGAACATCCCGAGGTAAGCGAAGTCCGGGTCGGCCCTCTTCTGCAACAGTACGCTGCCGACTAACTGGTCTTCCCGTTGAAAGAGGAGAATGGCCGTTGCAGGGTTTGCAATTTCCAAGCGCAGCGACTCCGGATCGGTCCGCTGCCCGTCGAGTAAATCAGCTTCGGTAGTCCACCCGAGCTTGCTCGTCTCACCCCGGTAGGCGGAGTTCACCAACGCGGAGACTGCCTCCGCATCCTGTAGCCCCGCTAATTGAACCGTGAGCATTGGTACGGCCTACCTTTTTCCGATACTTTTTACAGACTGACGTTCGGATTGATCTGGAAGGTTTCCTTCGCCGTCTCTTCCAGCCCCTTCATACACCCTTCCACGATGCCTTCGGCGTCTAAGCCGTGCAGGTGAAAGACGTCGGCGGTGGTACCCGATTTCGACGTTTTACGAACTGCGAGGCAGACCTGTTTGGTTCCCACGATCGATCCGATATTGTCCAGCAGTCCCGGCTCGCCGTCGTGCACGGAAACCACGGGAATTCGTGCGCCTTGAACGCCCGCCCATTCGCCCTGATTCTTCACTTCCGCATTTCCGTGTAGGCAGAGATTTCCCGATACGCCCAGGCGTTCCTTCAGGTGCTCGTAGCCGTTCTTGTCGGCGTAGTTTCCAAGCAGCAGATCCGTCGACGTAACCACGAACACGTTGGCGTAGATACCCTTCTCACGAAGCATGTCCGAGGCTTTCAACGCTTCGGCCACCAGCGCACTCATGGCGAACAGGTTCACCACGTTGTCACCCGGCGTGTAGTCTTCGAAACCTTCGTAGTGAACGAGCGCATAACCGCCCACCAATACGTCCTTACGAATAACTTCGAACATCGCCGACTCTTCGACGCCCTCGAAACGCTTTTGTGTTTTCAGACGGTCGGCAAAATCCTTCTGGATCATGCCCTTCGTTACCAGGCGCAGTAACGCGGCCTCGCGATTCTCAGCGTTCGTGGTGAAGTGGTTCTTCAGCGTATAAGCCAAAATCCACTCGAGTTCCTTTGCGTAACAAGGTTCCCACGTAATGACATTGGGCATCTGAATGTCCGATTTCCACGAGTGCTGAGCCCCTTCCGGCGCCAGCGTGATCCCGCTCGGCGTACCGATGGTGGCAAAGGACGAGTGCCAATAAACGTTGTAGTAGAACTGATCTAGCGCACGTTTGATGAAGAAGTCGTAAATCGTCATCGCCGGATAAAAAGGAATTCCGGTGTAGTGCCAGAACTTACCGATCGACCCCGCCGCGGACATGCAGTTTCCTTCTGCAATTTCAAAACGCAGATGGCCCGAGCGCTTATCGGCGTGGGGAACCACGTCCGGCGCCTTGTCGTCCTTCGTACCGTAGGTCTTCTCGAAGTCCTCCATGCCGATATCGCCATAAAGCTTACCGTTCATGTTGGGGCTGGTGTTCGTTGAGCTGCCCACGTCCGGAGCCATCGTCAAAAAGAACCGGGCAACCTGCCGCCATACGTCTTCGGTCGGACTGAAGGTTTGGTCCTTCCCGCCCTCGAGCTTCTTACGTTCGCCACGCGCCAGCCGATCTAGCTTGGCCGCAATCTGTCCCCACATCCACTGAGTGTGGGCAACGGGGCTCATCTTTAGCGCGGTGATATCGAAGTCCACCGGCCAGTCGAGGGCCGACATTTTCTCAATCCACTCCTGCTTACGCGCCTCCGCGGCGCTCCGCACGCGATCGAGTCCTTCATTCAAAAACCGGCCGCGGTGCTCCAGGTACGCTTCCGCCTCGCCGCCCTTCGTCGGGGCCACGAACGGATCGTCAACATCCATCTCGCACTTTTCCGCGATGGCCCGCAGCTCCTCTTCTTCCGGAAGCATCGAGTGGTTACCCGACAGCGCCGCACAGTCTAGACCGTGCCCCTTGATCGTGTACGCCACAATGAGGGTAGGGCGGTTCTCGCTGGCTTTGCCGGCGGACAAAACTTCGATCAGGCTTTCCAAATCGTGGCCACCTAAATTGGTGAATACGTCCTGAAGCTCTTCGTCGCTCATCTTCTTAAGCCACTTGGCGAGCTTTTCGGATTTGTCGCCGAGCGCCTTGCGCGTGACCTTGGGGTCCTTTGCCCCTAGCAACGCCTGAAATTCGAAATCGGTAAGCTCTTCGTCAATCACGCGCTTCAGCTCTTCGCCGCCGGGCAGTGCAAACGTACGTTCCCGCTTTTTGCCGTGCTTTAGCTTTATGGCGTTCCAGCCGTTGGCTTCCGCAATCTTCACGATGCGATCGGCATCCGTGCCGCGCATCGCCTTCTCGTTGATAACCCGCGTGCCGTCCAAGTTCTGACGGTTGTAATCGACGACCCAAACCAAACGGCCCAGCGATCGCTCACCGGCATCGGGCATGGCTTCCATTAACGACCCCTCACGAAACTCGGAGTCGCCCATCAAACACCAGAACGTCGGCTTCTCGCCGATCTCGATGCCATGATCTTCGGCCAGCTGGTAACCCAGCGCCGTGTAGAGTGCATTTACCGGAGGAATACCGACCGAGCCCGACGGGAAGAACCGATATCCGTCCGGATCTGCTTCGGCGTGGTACGACTGAAACACCGGCTCTCCCTCGCGCGAGTAGTGCCGCAGGTGCCGCATCGCTAAGCGCGACCGCTCGTCGTTCATGGGCGAACCGTCGGGCTCGCGAAATGTTTTCAGCAAAAAATTTAGCCCGTGGTCCATCGGCGACACGTGGGGCTTGTTCGCCATGTAGTCTTCGGGGCCCTTCAGCACCAAATGAATCGCCGCCAGGATGTGCTTCGACGACGCGCATGCCGCGGGATGTCCGCCAACCTTGGGCTCACCGCGGACGACGTCCGGACGGCTGTTCGCCAGGTCGATCATCTTCAGCGCAAGAAAAAAGGCGCGATCGGTCAGCTGATTGAGCAGATCGTAGTTGAGGCCGGGGCGGCCACTGTCGCGTTCTTTCTTCATCGTGGTGCTTTTGGAGGTCGGAGCCGGGTGCGTTCCCCGCTTATTCCCCGTCCGCGTCTCCTGAATTCGGGTCGGCATGGTACTTTTGATACTCCCTATTAAAGGCCAATTCCGTCATATCGGTCATCCGATCGAGGTAAATCTTGCCCATCAGATGGTCGCATTCGTGCTGAATTACCGTAGCGGCAAAACCTTCCGCGATAAAACTCACGTTCTCCCCGCGGGCGTTCAACGCCTCGACGGAAATGCGGTTCGGGCGGCTCACTTTGCCCCGCATTCCGGGCACGCTGAGGCAGCCCTCCCAGAAA
>JAYUBV010000597.1:0-11645 GCA_043740655.1 Pseudomonadota bacterium
GAAGATGATAAGGCCGCCGGCCCGGCGCACGAGCCGCACCAATTTTTCTAAGAATGAGCCGGGGTAGAAGAGCATCCCCGCGGCGCCTAGCACGAACGGCTCCACGATCAGCGCCGCGACCGTATCGCCTTCCGCCGACAAAAACGTTTCTAGATCGGCAAGACCCCTATTCTCAGTTTCCCCCGGGGAGGTTGGCGCCTTCACGCGAAAGCCACGGCTTTCGAATGGCAGCAGGTCGTGGAACTCACCGACGTGGCTCACCGCCACCGCACCCAGGGTGTCACCGTGGTACCCGCGCTCGAGCGATACAAAACGACGCCGCTTGGTCTGGCCGCGATTCTTGTGGAACTGCAGCGAAAGTTTCAGCGCGGTTTCGACCGCGGTGGAGCCGTCGTCGGAATAAAACAAACGTGAAAACGGTTTTCCAAGCAGCGGGAGCAACGCCTCTCCAAGCTCCATGGCGGGGCGGTGGGTGTGCGGCGCCACCACGACCTGGTCGAGTACCTTAGCCTGTTCGGTATAGGCGCGGATGAGGCGGGGATGGCAGTGGCCTAAGCTCTGGCACCACCAGCTCGAGATGCCGTCGAAAACGCGGTGGCCGCTTTCGGTGTAAATAAACGCCCCTTCGGCGCGCGCCAAGACCTCCCGCGGCCCCAATGGCGGCATTGGCGTGAACGGGTGCCACAGCGTATCGGGACGCCCTAAAAAGGAATCTTCGAACATCTAGGGATGGGCTTAGACCGGAAGGGCCGAAAGGCCAAAGAGTTTCCGTAACCGGGCGTTTCCGGACACCTTACCGATGAGCGCCAGCGAATCTTCCGTAGTAGGGAACTCGGCCAGCACTTCCACCTTACCGAAATGCGAGATGGCTTCCGCATTGCCCAGGTTTCCGCGCGCCTTAGTCACGATTACGCCCAGCACCTTCAGGTTCTGGCGTTCGCATTCATGCAGGGTCAGCAAGGTCTGGTTGATGGCGCCGACGCGATCGTTGGTGACGATGAGAAGCGGCAGTCCGACCTTGGCCAGAAAATCAATTTGCAGCTCTTTCTCATTATAAGGAACGAGCAGTCCGCCGGCCCCTTCCATCACGAGGAACGTGCCATCTTTCAGCTCGGCGAGGGCGGTCTTAACCATTTCCTCCAGATTGATGACCTTGTTCCATTTTTTCGCGGCAAAGTGCGGCGACAAAGGATCGGTGAACCGGTAGGCGGGCTCCATGAAACATTCGCCCGGAAGTTCGGTCGCAGCCTTAATGTCCGTAGTATCGTCACCTACGATCGTTCCGGTTTGTACGGGCTTCCAATAGCGAACCGTTTTGCTACCGTAGAGCATCTTGACGATGCCCGCCGAGACGGTGGTTTTGCCTACGTTAGTGTCGACTCCGATTACGAATACGCCATTCATGCTTTCCACTCCGCCTTCACTAAGGTGTCGATTAGGTGCTCCATCTCTTCGTCAGAGGCGCGGAGGCTTAGCGAGAGGCGAAGTCTTTCGGCTCCGCGAGCCACCGTAGGGTACCTAATCGCTCGAACTTCAACCCCGAACTCTCGCATATATGCGGATAATCTTAAAGCGTTATCGTTTCCCGGCCCGTGCAGCGGGATCACCGGCGATCGCGATTCCCAGAGCCCCTGCGTTGGCACGTACACCCCGACGGGAAGCTGCGCGGCAAGGCGCGCCCGCGTGGTCTCCACCCTCCGCCAAAGCCTTTGCCGAAGGGCCAACCCCTCGTCTTCCAGTACGGCTACGGACTCCGCAGCGAGCTCCGCGGTCCACGGGGATGGGCTGGTCGTGTAGATGAACGATCGCGCGGAGTTCACGATCCACCGTTTCACTTCCGGTGCGCAAAGCAGCACCGCGCCGCTTACGCCGAACGCCTTACCCAGCGTGACCGTCACCACCGTGCGCGCGTAATCACGGGGCGCGGTCAGGCCGCGGCCGTCCTCGCAGAACACCCCGGCCGCGTGGGCTTCATCGACGAGGAGAAAATCATTCGGCGCCATCGCCGCCTTCAGCGCGGCCTGGTCTACCAGATTCCCGTCCATGCTAAAAAGGGATTCGGTCACCCATAGGCGAGTGCCGTCGTCGCCGCCGCGACAGGGTTTCAGGTGCGGATAAATGCTTTTTCGCTGTCCACTCAAGCGGATACCGTCGATGAGGCTTGCGTGGTTTAGGGCATCGCTCACGATCCCATCGGTAAGGGGAGCCAAAGCCGTCACCGCCGCCAGATTGGCGAGGTAGCCGCTCGAAAAGAACAGCGCCGCCGGGGCATCAAAATACCGGGCCAGCGCCGTCTCCGCCCGTTCGTGGGAAGGGTGGTGGCCGCCGAGTAAGCGCGATCCCCCGGAGCCGGCGGGCAGTTCGCCGGCGATTCGCTTTAGCCGTTCGGCTAGACGAGGGTGCCGGCTTAAGCCCAGGTAGTCGTTATGGCTAAACGAAACCGGCGCATCCAGCCGCAGTTCGCGCAGCGCGGCCTGGGTCCTTAACCCCTCAAGCCCCTCGCGAATTTTTTCGAGAATCGGGTTTTCCATACGCTTGTAAAGCTAACTCCCTACCCCTACCCTATTCCACGTGCAACTCGACCAAAAACATCTACTCGTCACCGGGGCCGCCAAACGCTTGGCCCGCCGGTTTGTGGAACGGCTTCTTGATGCGGGGGCTAAGAATTTAAAGATCACCGGCCACTACCACACGTCAAAAACAGAGATCGCGGAGGTGGAACGGCTGGTAACCGCCAAGGGGCACCAGTTTCTTGCGGTGGCCGCCGATCTCGGCAAAATCAGCCAGGTGCAGACGATGGCGAAAACGGCGATCACAAAGTTTGGTCCCATCGAAGTGTTGATCAACAGCGCCAGCGATTTTTACCCCACGCCCGCCAAGACCTGTAGCGAAGAGGATTGGGATGCTTTGCACGCCCTAAATCTAAAGGGACAATTCTTTCTGGCCCAGGCGATGGCAAATGGATTGGGCGATCGCAAAGGGGTGATCCTAAATCTGCTCGACGTTTACGCCGAACGCTCCTCGCGTAATTTCGTGGCATACGCCGCCACCAAGGCCGGATTGTGGAGCATCACGAAAAATTTGGCCAAGGAGTGGGCGCCGCAAATTCGCGTGAATGGCGTAAGCCCGGGGCCCGTGCTCTTTCCGGTGGACTATACCGAAGAGCAGAAACAAAATGCCATCGATCGCACGCTGCTAAAACGCGCCGGCACGCCGGACGACATCGCGCACGCGTTGCTGTTTTTGCTAAAGAACGAATACATCACCGGCTACAACCTGCACGTGGATGGCGGTCGGTCGCTAGTGTAGTCAGGGAATGCGCTCAAACTGTCGTTGCGAGGCCCCCAGGGGCCGAAGCAATCCCGTTGAACTACACGGCACCCGCCTTTTACCAACCAGCGGACATCCTCATTCCACGAGTTTGCTTCCGCAAAAAAAAGGCCCCGAGCCGGGGCCTTTCCTAGGTAACCATACGCCACTTATTGTTTTCCGGCGGCCTTGATCAGGCGGTCGAATTCGTCGGGATATTTTTCCTGGAACTTTTTCAGCATTTCGCTCTTAGACGGGCTCATGTCGCCATTGATGTATTTCTGGATCAGTTTTAGACCGTCTTTCATTTCACGCGCTACCCCAGCACTGCGCGGCTCATAGCTCCTCTCGAACGAGGATCCCGCCTTAGTCGGATCGATCTGCTGAATGGTATCGGTCACCCCGGCCTTCATCGGATTGATTCTCATCTCCCCTGCGTTCGTCGGATCGATCCTCCGAAGTTTTCTGTTCACCCCTGACTTCGTCGGATCGATCCGATCCCAACGGCGCCCCGCGCTCCCAGGATCGATTTCGATCTTCCGCAGAAAAGAGCCTGCCTCAAAGGGCCTGATCATGTGCATACTCTCACCCGCCACTCCGGGATTAATACCGGCATTTCTGATCAAACCCGTCCCCGCGCTGTCGCAGAAATCCTTGAGCCCGCCCTTGGGAGGGAGAGCGGTTAACGCCTTCTTGCGGCCCGGGAGCTGGTACGAGACCGACCCACCGTCGTCGGACAGGTAGGCTTCACAATCTAGCAAACGGCGGCGGCGAGACCAAGCTACTCCGTGGCGGGCGCTTCTTCTTTTTCTTCGTATTTCTTTACCCACTTGAAAAGCGCGGGCAGCTCGACGGAAGACAAGGTCCACATGACGGACATATTTTCGGCCATGGCCTGGACAACGGGCTCGGGTCCCGACTGCGCTAGGATGAGGCGACCGGCCTTTTCGCGGCGGTCTAGTTCATTGAGTACCAGACGTGGAAACCGTTTCTCGATCTGACCATCGTCGACCAGCTCAAAGCGCACGACGGTGGCGAGCCATTCCTGATTGACGAGCATCGGGTCCAAATCCAGCAGCTCGTTCACCATGGGCTCCAAGTACTTGTCGCGCATTTTCACGAAGTATTTTCGATTAAACCGCTTCGAGGTGAAGTCACGCGCGATCTTTTTCCAGGCGAGCAGGAAGTTGCGCTGCAGGCTCTCCGCAATTTCGGGATAGGTTTGGGCTGCCTGGAGCAAAGGCTCCTTGTCTGCAGGAGACAGAAAAACGACTTGCGGCGTGATACTAAACGCGATCGCTTCGGCCAACGCGGTTTGCGAAGGGGAAAGGGTCAAAATCTTTACCGCCTGTTTCCAGACGGAGCGCAGGCGAGTCGACGTAAGCGCCTTGCCGCCTAATAAAGCAGACAGCCCTTCGTTTAGCTGGGCCGCCCCATTTTCCAGGGCTCCGGTGTTGGTAAGAGAAGCCTTCACCGCGGCGAACAACGTCGCCATCAACTGAGCTCGGTCTTCTTCGGAGTAAATTTTCTGTCCGCGTTGCACGCCCCGGGTAAGCGCGCCGGCGGCGAGATTGAAAGTAGGAATCAGCGAAGCCTCCACGTTGGCCGCCGCCGCTAACGCGCGAAACGAACGCGTGAGTGAATCGGCCTGCGCCATTACGGCCTGTTCTTCGAGCTCTTCGGCAAGCTTTGCGGCCATCACGCCTTCGCCGGCGCCGAGCTTCACCATCGTTTTGGCGATGTCGAGAGCGATACCATCGCGGGCCTTTAGTCCGTCTTCCTGCATGCGGCGATCGGCCGCCGACAACTCTTTCTGCATCACGTTCGCCAACGCACTTCGGCCGGCGGCGGGGGACAGAATCGAGAGCTGCCCCACGATGGGAAGCAGCTCGGACGAGGATAAAGTGGAGTTGCGCAATATCGTGGGGATGGTATTGGCCAAAGTACGTTCCTGCTGGCGCGCGCTTTCCAGATCGGACTTGGGGAAAGATCGGCTCAGCGCCTCTAATCGGAACTGACCGCGATCGCTAAACGTAACTCCGTAAGAGATGGCGGCCAAGCTCACCTGACGTGCCACCGGAGCACAGCCGCTCGAGGTGAGAAACGTCACGAGGTTCCCGTAGTCGTACCGCTCACCGTTAGCGAAATCGGCTAAGCCCTGAGGGCTTACGCTGCAGCCATCGTCGACTCGGCCGCTGCCTAATTCGGCCGGCGCATTCTGGCGCGTCTTGGGTTTACCTTGCGGGGCTCCGCCTGGCGGCTTGCCCCGGTTTGTAGGCACATCATGGTCGTGGTCGTGATCCTCATCGGCGGCCATTGCGGTCGTAGACAAGGAGTGTCCTAAGTATAGACAGATGGAGAAAAGAAACGCACTCCGCAGAAGCCTTCCCAAGCCCCTTTTTAACGCACTTAAACCATTGTTTTCACAGTAGTTTATATGTAGTTCGGTTCGCTTCATGGTGTGTTCTAACGGAATACAGTTGCACGGCCTCGGCCAAGCCTCACCGGGGAGGCCTCAAGGCACTGGCCGACGTTTTAGCCCCTTCTTTTTGCCCTTGGGGGCCTTTACCGCACTCGCCGTAATCCGGGAGGGATGGGTCGCTTTGAACGTGGTCCATTCCCCCTGTAACCGTTCCCATTCCTTGATCAACGCCTCCCACGGCGGCAGAAAATGCTGGGGCCGCCGCCGCACCCACGAGATTTGGTGGGTGCGTCTCATCAAAGGAGAAAACAAAACTTCATTTTCACAAGTGCGGTGAACGCGGAACGGATACGATACGATCTGAGCACCGCCTTCGGCGCTTCGAAACGTTGCCGGTTCGTTGAATTCGCCGTCCACTTTATCGCCGACAAAAAGTGGAATACGCCCTTCGGCCCATTCGGCGACACCGTAAGCATCGCGCCGCTCAATTTCGGAGTTGAGTTTAATCTCGCCTAGAAATTTGTGCCGCCGCCAAACCGAAAACAGATAGGGCTCGATGAAGCACAGATAAAAAAGCGAGGCCACCATTGCGGCAATTGCCGCGTAGCGCAATTTCGAATCGCTATCGAGGTTGGAAAAGGTTCGCATTGCTTAAACTCATCGTCAAAAACCCTTGTATTCTTTAAGGAAACAGAGACGAATTGCGCGCAACTGTCCTGAGTATTGTGTCACTTACGCAAAGAGTCACCTCGGGCCGATTTTCAACGCCCCGAAACCCTTCGAGATTTCGTAAGGGGCCCCGGTCGGTTCGCTGGCATCTTGCTTGCTCTTTAACCTGCCCGTGAGCGTCTGGTGTAGTTCCGGCTATTCCATGTTCTCGTTTTAAAGTTGTTGTTGGGTTGAAAGTTGTTGCAGCAGTTGTGGAGGAAGAATGGCCTTTCGTGATCGCAGTCAGGGTTTTGGGTTCGTCTACGTCGATATCAAAAAGCTTTTAGAGCAAACCGACGCCGTTAACGCGAACCCGGAAATGCACCCTCAGGAAAAGACTGCCTTTTCTATTCATCTTCCCAAAAAAGCGGCCCCCGCCCCCGTAGTGGCGCCCGCCCCTTCGCCGCTGGCTGAGATTAAGCAAGACGAGACGATGGCGAAAAAGCCGATGGACGAGCGTATCAAGCAGATCAAAGACAATTTGGATCGTTTGCAGTCGTTGCACCACAAGCTGCACGCCGTGCTCGACGAGCTATCGACCGCCTCCCGCAAAAAGAAGACGAGCGAAGAGTAATCCACTCGCGGCGGAGGCTCCCCCTACACGGTCGTGCTACCCAGCCGCCGTTCGTTATTCCTGAAAAAAGTAATCCCCTCACGATCTAGTTTCTCCAGAACCAGCACCGCATTTTTACGCGACACCCCCAAAGCGTCGCGCAGCTGCACGGTGCTGAGGGGACCATTCTTTAAAAGCTCGCGCACGCGCGCTACGTATCCATCCCATTCCGTTTTTGCCAAAAAGTGATCGTCGGCGAGGAACACGAGCGCGCCTTCGCGCGACAAGCGGTGCACGAGTTCGCGCTTTGGTTTCTCCGTGCGGTACCACTCCTTCAAGCTTACGGGCTCGGGGCCACAAACGAGCTTCAACACCTCGTCGCGCGTCTGCTTTTCTTGCGTAGATATTTCTCGTCGGAAGGACGGGGCTACGAACCCCCGATCCCCCTTCCCCAAAAGCTTCTGCTCGACGAGGCGATCGCACAGCGCCGCCGCAATGCCCGCCGGCGGCCTAGCCCCCAATAGTTTTCCCAATTCGTTCGCCACCGTTTCGGCGGAAATGCCGTCCGGCTTATCGGCGCCTAACTCGATGAGGCGCCGATCTAAAGGGGTTTTGGCCTTATCCAGAGCCGTTTGTCGCAGGGCCCACTTGCCTAACTTGCCAATGATCACATTAGCGTCGCATAACTTATTTTCTGTGACGCTGGAGAAGACAGATTCCTTGTCTAAATCCAACCACGGCCCCTGACTTACTAGGTATTTTTCCCACCCCATTTCGCCTTCGGTGAACGCCGCCAGGCGTTCCAACGCGCGGGCCTTGGCCTCCTTTGGGGGGCGCGGATCGATGACGGTCCCCCCTCCCCACGATCGCTCCTCTCCACTAGACCGCAGTAGAAATTTGTCTCCCGAACGAACCGGTAATGCCGTGGATAGCTTCACGCGCACGAACCCTTCCCCGAGCGGGATGACCAGGCATTTCGTGCGGGCCGTCTCCCAGTGAAAAGAGGCCTCAACGTTTCGCGTCGGCGCCTTTTCCCAAAAGGTCACATCCGCTTCGAGGTAGTCAGTGGTAGCCACGTCACGGGCACACAGGAGCGTTCCGCGTTTTAGATCGGCTAGGGTTACGCCGCCGAGCCCCACCGCTACACGCGATGCGGGGACGACGGTGGTTTCGGTGCGACCGTAGGCCTGGAGTGAGCGGACCACCGCCCGTTTCCTTTTCGGGGAGACGAAGAGATCGTCGCCGACGGCGAGTTTTCCGTCGCGGAGCATGCCCGTTACGACTACGCCTTGTCCCCACGGTACGAAGGTCCTATCGACGTAGAGTCGGGCGGGGCCGACGCCGTCGGGCGCGGGCAATTTGGCGACGAGCGATAGCACTTCGCGCCGTACCGCTTCAACGGTGTCGGCAAGCTTAGTGGAGAACCGCACGAGCTTTTCGAAACGCAGTCCGATTGTTTGCCCTTTACTGGCAATTTCGTTTTCCACTTCCTTCAGGTGATCCTCGTCTACGAGATCGATTTTTGACACGACGACGATTCCGCGCGTGATTCCCAGCGCCTTTAAAATGCGCGCGTGCTCTTCGCTCTGCGGCATCCAGCCGTCGTCGGCGGCCACCACGAATAAAAACGCGTCGAACGACGCGGCCCCGGTCACCATGTTCTTTACGAACCGGCGGTGCCCCGGCACGTCGACGAACCCCACGCGGCCGAACGCCGGCGTTTCCATCCACAGGTAGTTGGGTTCGATGGTGAGGCCGCGTTTTTTTTCCTCGGGCAACCGATCGGGGTTCTGCGACGTCAGCGCGCGCAGCAACGCCGACTTGCCGTGATCGACGTGCCCGGCGGTGCCCAACACAAACACTCAGCGATCCTTTCCTCGAACGGCCACCACGGCCTCGAGTAGCGACGGCTCTTCGTGCTCAAACACCGTCCGTAAGTCGAAAAGTAACTTCCCCGCCTCGCGCCGGGCCATGACGCACGGGGTTCCGGCGAAGAGAGCCTGCACGACGTCATCGTTCGCGTCGCACTCGACGAGCACGGTTGGTAGTTCAAGCCCGGGAGTGGTGCCCCCACCCGCCGCACTATTCCCCGTGACGAGTTTCGTCGTCACGCCGTGTTCCGCAAGTTGCTTTTGAAATCGTTCCGCGCGGGATCGCACCGTTGACTCCGGAAGAGAGAGTAGGCGCGCCGTTTCGTTGGGGCGCTCGTCCAAAAACTGCAAAAGACACCGTTCCAGTAAGAACAGCTCGAACTTCGAGAGGCGCATCGCGCGGTAGAGCGGCGACTGCTTTAACTTGGTGAGATACCTTTTCTCGCCGAGCACGATGCCGGCCTGCGGACCACCGAGCAACTTGTCGCCGCTAAAGCAAAGCACCGAAGCCCCGTCGCGCAAGAGGTCCGTCACCGCCGGCTCGTCCCCCACGCGTTCCCAAAGAGAACCGCTACCCCAGTCAACGATCAGCGGCCTACCGAACTTCACCGCGAGTTTGGCAAGGGCACCTACGCTTACCTGTTCGACGTGGCCGCTCATGGCGAAGTTGCTCTGGTGGACTTTAAGCAATACGGCCTCAGGGTTTTCCGCTAGCGCCTTTTCGTAGTCGGCGGGCTTAGTGATGTTCGTGCTGCCGATCTCGACCAAGCGAGCCCCGCTGGCGGCAAGAATTTCTGGCACTCTGAAACCGCCACCGATCTGCACGAGCTCGCCCCGCGACACGATCGCACTTTTTCCGTGGGCCAACGCGAAGAGCGCTAAGAAGACACCGGCGGCGTTGTTATTCACCACGATGGCGCTTTCCGATCCGCACAGCGCATTTAAAAGCGGTTCGATGGTTTGCGTGCGGCTGCCGCGAACCGGTGACTCGTCGTCGAGCTCCAGCACGGAGTAGCCGGCAAGTTCGTTTACCGCGGCTTCAAGCCACGCTTTACCCACCGGGGCCCGCCCCAAATTGGTGTGGAGCACAACACCGGTTGCATTGATGGCGTGGCGGAACTGGCCCCGCTTTAAACGCGCGAGGCGTTGGCGCACCCGGTGCAGCAAGTCCTCTAGCCTCGGGGCCTCGCTACTCTGCCCCATCGCCGTACGCGCCGCCTCGACGGTCTCGCGGATGAGGTAGGTGAGCACGCGGGAGGGCACGCGTTCGTGCTTTAATTCCTGTTTGATTTTATCGACCGAAGGGATCTGGTCGTAGCGCGGATCAGAGGGTTTCTGGCTCACGCGGAAATCCTACCACGGGACCATCGCCCAAGGATTGCGGCGGCGATGGGTCGTGGGGTTCGTCATCCGAGGCTCGCCGCTTGTCCTCGCTCTTTTCGATCCAGGCGACGGCAATCACCCCAAGCTCGTAGAGCAGACAAAGCGGAATCATCACGAGTAACATCGTAAAGGCGTCGGGGGTCGGCGTGATCACCGCGGCAATGATTGCGTTGGCCACTATTGAGTGCCGGCGAAACTTACGCAGGATTCCGGCCCGGATGATGCCGAACTTGGCCAAGATCGCCATCACGACCGGCACTTCGAAGATAAGCCCCATGGCGAGCAGCAGCTTTAAGGTTAGGGTGAAGTACTCGGCGATGGTGATGAGCGGCTTCTCAACGGGGGAACCAAAGTTTACCAAAAATTCGTAACCGGTCGGCAGTACGACGTAGTAACCGAACGACAGGCCTATCGCGAACGCGAGTGTGCCGACTACGGTAAAGGGCAACATGAACTTGCGTTCGCTCTTTTCCAAAGCCGGGGAGATGAAGCCCCAGATTTCCCACAGCAGGTACGGCGAGACCGCGCACATACCGACGATAAAAGAGATTTTCACGTAGGCGAAAAATTTATCCGCGATGCCGGTGAAGTAAAGATTGGCCTGGTTGGCGGGTAGCGATTTCAAAACTGGCTGCTCAAGCCACAGGACCAGGGCATCGGAGTAACGGTAAGCCACGAGCCCCGCGACCATACTGGCCAGGATCACGCGGATAAGACGCGTGCGTAGCTCATCTAGGTGTTCCCACAAGGGCTGGCGGCCATTCTCGGCAGGCGACGTCTGGTTTTCGGTCGAAGACATCGCCCTTTCCTACCCCAAACGCCCCCGAACCGCCACCAATCCCGGCCCCCCTTTTGCTTTGCCCCTTCCGCTGGAGGTTCTAAATGCGAAATCGTCTCAATGGGTTCTTGGTGCTGGTTCTTTTTCTAAGTACGGGCTGCGGAGCGCTCAAAAAGGAGCCGGACCCGGTGTCTACCGCCCCCAAACCGGCGACTCAAGGAGCGGCCGGCGGATTCCGGGCGGAGGTGCTAGAGGGGCGCGAGCCCCAGAGTTACCGCGTCCAGCTGCAGTGGACGGGGTTGCCGTCCCCGGCACACGGATGGCGCCTCTTTCGTGAATCAGATCGGCGGCCGCGCGAAACTTTAGGAGTGGCCGAGATGGTGACCACCCTTACCGACGACTCAGTGCTGCCCGGTGAACGGCTTCGCTACTGGCTTCTCGATGGCGAATTCGAAACCGCCCCCCAACGGCTCACCGCGGACGTTAGCGTCCCAAGGGACTTAGAAATTGTGGGCACGCGGACCATGCGGACGATTACCGGGGTGCACCGGCTCTTCCTGCGGTCTGGCTCCGTGCTCGTCGGAGAAGACGGACAGATCGAGGTGCAGGTCGACGAAATTC
>JAYUBV010000598.1:0-11614 GCA_043740655.1 Pseudomonadota bacterium
CTGTGGGCAATGCTCGAAACCTACGCCGCGCTGGGTTTAAAGCGATTGCTCTGCACCGACATCGGCCGCGACGGCATGATGACCGGGCCGAATCTTACTTTGTATAAGGAAGTCCACGCCCGGTACCCGGAGTTAGAGTTGCAGGCGTCGGGCGGCGTGTCTTCGCTCGAAGATCTTCGTCAGCTTAAGGCCGCCGGCATTCCGGGCGTCATTATCGGCAAGGCGCTATTCGAAGGAAAATTCACATTGAGCGAGGCGATCCAATGCTAGCCAAACGCATCATCCCCTGTCTCGACGTCAAAGACGGCGTCGTGGTGAAAGGCACCCAGTTCCGGGATCACGTGACCTTGGGCGGAATCTTCGAACTTGCGCAAAGATACTGCGCGGCCGGCGCCGACGAACTGGTCTTTTACGATATCACCGCCAGTGCTGAAAATCGGCGCGTCTCGCGCGAATGGGTTCGGGAGACGGCCCGATTTCTAGACATTCCCTTCTGCGTCGCGGGCGGAATCCGCACCGTAGAGGACGCGCGCGAAGTGCTGCAGGCCGGGGCGGATAAAATTTCCATAAACTCCCCCGCTTTGGAGCGACCGGAATTGATTACCGAGCTGTCGGAGGCCTTCGGCGCGCAGTGCGTGGTGGTCGGCATCGACAGTCAGCGTGCAGTTGGCCAGGGGCCAGAGCTTCAAAAGGACGGCGATTTCCTTGTGTACCAGTATACTGGGTCCGTTGAGAAAACCCAGGTAACGCGGCGCCGGACCGTCGAGTGGGCCATCGAAGCGCAGAAACGTGGCGCGGGCGAAATTGTTTTGAACTGTATGTCGAGCGATGGCGTAGGCCGCGGCTACGACATTGAGCAGCTGGCCCTCGTCCGCGCGGCGATCACCATTCCGCTCATCGCCTCGGGCGGGGCGGGCACGGTCGAACACTTCAAAGAGGTCTTCGATAAATGCGGCGTCGACGGCGCCCTGGCCGCCGGTGCGTTCCACCGCGGTGAAATCGAAATCGGAAACCTGAAGGCGGAGTTAAAACGCCAAGGCATCGAGGTGCGCACGTGATTCCGGAAACGCTAAAGAACCTGGCCTGGAAAAAAATGGACGGTATGATTCCCGCCGTCGTGCAGGACGCCGACACATTGCAAGTCTTGATGGTCGGCTACATGAATGAAGCCGCTTTATCCGCGACGCTCGAATCGAAGAAAGTCACATTCTTCAGCCGTTCGAAGAACCGCCTGTGGACCAAGGGCGAATCGTCCGAACATTTTTTGAACCTGGTCAGCGTCGAAGCCGACTGCGACAACGACAGCCTCCTGGTCCTCGCGCGCCCCTCAGGCTCTACTTGCCACAAGGAGACGACCTCCTGCTTCGGCGAAAGCTCTGCTCCGGGTATCGGCTTCCTCGCCAAGCTCTGGCGCGTGGTCGACCAGCGCCACGCGGAGTCGCAGACGGCAGGCTCTGAGAACGTCTCCTACACTGCATCGCTCTTTCGCGAAGGGCTTGATCGCGTGATTCAGAAAGTCGGCGAAGAAGGGGTGGAGGTGGTCATCGCGGCGAAGAATAGCGATTTAGAAGCGCTCCGCGGCGAAGCGGCCGACCTTTTTTTCCACACGATGGTGCTCTTGCGCGCGAAATCGCTATCGCTTAGCGACGTCGTGGAGAAGCTGCGCGACCGTCACGAAAAGAAGAAATAACTTTGATCCCAGCCGCCATAAAACAAAATGTCCGCGCGAGGCTCGAACAGGCGGTTTTGGACGGATACCTCTCCGACTGGCTCGTGGGGGAGACGAAGGAAGCGATATTCACCAAGAAGGGGCGCGCGTGGGATTGGGACCGGCACTGGGCCGCCCACACCTACTTTTGTTACGCCTTCAATTTTGCCAAGGCCTACGCCATCACAACGCAGTGGCTCGAAGCATTCAGAGGAACCGGCCCCTTACGCATTCTAGATCTCGGTTGCGGCGCCGGAGCGTCGAGCGCGGGGTCCGCCGCCGCCGGCCTTGAAAAGGGGCACGAGGTCACCCTCTTGGGGGTCGATAGCTCGGATCCCATGATCACCTTTTTCAACCAGACCCTGCCCCCGTGGGCGAAGGAACGCGGCGGCATCACCGTCCAAGCCGAGGTGTCGAACGCAAGCCGTTACCTGGAGCAAGACTTAAGCGGCTGGGATCTGGTGCTCTGCTCGTACCTGTTCTGCGGCGATTCGTCGTTGCGGAAGTACCACCGCCCTTCCCCCAACCGCCTCGTCGTGGATCTAATGCCGACGGGGGAAAGCCAAGTCGAGTCGCGTGGGGAACTTTTTGGATTCACCTTCGATTCCGAACGGCCCCTCGATGTGTCGTTCCTCGACGGATTACTGCCCCAGGCCAGGCCGCAGGAAGTTCGTCCGGCAGTCATTCCGCTGGCGGCGCTGCAATCCGTAAATCGCCTCCGCCAACGGAAAAACTACCTCAAGTTCTAATTACTCTTCGCGCGGTAGCTTGCAGGTCTCAAGCGAGAGATCGATCTTGTGATCGGCGCCCAGGCAGCCGTAGATCGGATTGATCTGCTGGCCGTAGCTGTTGCCTTTGGCAAAGGTGACCTTGCCGTTCTCGTCGACCTCGCACGGATTGTTCATCGTGCACTCGGCACCGTTCTCGTTACCGGTGTTGTTCACGCCGATGACGGTCTTGGTGCCGGCGGCCAACACCGGTGAACCGGAAGTGCCTCCGATGGTTTCGCAACCGGGCTGCGTGTAGCGGATGGAGTTATTCCAGGTGTATCCCTCTTCCTTCAGCTGGTAGACCTCACCGCTATGGGCGCAGCGGTAACCGCGCTTCCAGTAACCGGAGATGACCTCGATCGGGTCGCCGGTGGCGCCCTTTTCCTGCGCCAATGTCAGCGGGGTAAGGTTGAACTCGGTCGCTATCTCCGAGTAGGTTTTGCCGAGCCGGTAGAGCGCCATGTCCGTGCCCGTCATCGTGCCGTAAATGATTTCCGTGGCGCTGACGCGGCCCGCGGAGGTGGCGTCCTTCTTCAACAGCGTGAAAGAGCGGGACGATTTTTTCGCCAGGTAGTGTTTCCCCGGCTTGATGAATCCCCCGAATATTCCCCCGCCTTCCATACAGTGGCCGTTAGTCAGCACCATCGCCGACTCGGAATCAGAAGAGTCGTGAAAACGCACGAGGCCGCCCGAGCAGTTGTTGAGGGCCACGATGCCCTCGAAATCGAAATCCGGCGTAAAGGCGCTCGGGAAGGTTACTTGCAGAGCATCCAGCGGATTAGAAAAGTTGAGTGAATTGATGGGCAACGCGTTCGCGCGCAGCGCCAGAAACAGCGTAAGAAAGATGAGTCCCGATTTTGTCATGTGGTCCCCCCGACCGGTGGTTACAAAGATGTTGAGAGGAGCCTAACCCGATCCGTTAAAAAAAGTAGAGGGTAACGTCGGCCCCCCACTTTTCCGGTAACATGAGTTGATACTCTAGCCGCTTAGCGGCAACGAATTTCGAACGGCCACCAGTCAGAGGGGAGCTGATTCAAACGGGCGAACCAGCTGTTGTTGGTGACCTCGCAGTCCGGATTTTCCGTGGGGCAGTGCGCCTCGGAGTTCACCCCCACGATCGTGTGCGTTCCCGAGATAAACACGGGGCCGCCGGAGTCACCGCCGCCTAAGTTAGTGTGGCCGGCTAAGTGCGGCCAGTTGATCACGCCGAAGAAATGGAGCACGGGAGGAACCTCTTCCTGCTTGGTCCCTAGCTTCATCACTTCCGACGTTAAGTGTTCCGTGGTCGACACGACCGCCCCGTGGAAGGTGAGACGCGCGGGGCGCTTGGCAATGTCCGCATCCCCTTCCGCGCCGTAACCGACGAGATCAATATAAAGGTTGGCGGGAACGAAAGCGCGGCTCACCGGCGCCATCGGCGCCCGGGCGAAGGTTCCGTCCGGCACGACGCGAATCAAGGCCACGTCGGGCATCATTGCGGACGGCAATTTAACTTCGAGTACATTCAGCGTCTCCCCGCCCTTAACGTTGTCGGTAGCGAACGTGTATTGCATCCTTTGGCCAGGCTTGATGTCGAACTTCATCGTCATGCGGTGCTGATGGTGGTTGCGGTACCGATGGTCCACGCAGTGGGCGGCGGTCAGTATCCATTCCGGCGCCACCTTGGCGGCGGTGCAGTAGCCTTCGCCGAGCACCTCGTCCTGACCCGTGATCATGAACACCGAAGGGAACTGGCCGGTGTAGACGGGGTAACCACCGACGAGGCCGAATGAGGGAAACGACAAAAGCCAACCAACCGTAACTAGGAACGCGCGTGAGCTAAGCATGGATCGACCGTAGATCCACTTTTGTACGTTGAAAAGCGGCGGCGCGACGAGAGCGACCAAGTCTTAGTTTCAACGCTCTGCGCGTCGACTCCGAAGAGCGCCGCGGTGAAGGCCATCATCATGAAGCCGAACATGTGCAGGCCAAGGAACAACGCGATGCCTAGGTGCAACGATACCGTAACGTAGACCCACATTTTGCGAGTGACGTGCGGCCAGATAAAAGCCACGTACCCCAGCTCAATCACGAGCGAGCCCCACGCCATCAATTTGGCGAGCAGTGGCGCCTGCGCCAGCCAGGTGAAATCGTACTGATTGTAAACGGGTAGCATCAGCGCCCGCCACATCACCTCGCCCGTCTGCCACTGCTCGCCCACGATCTTCTCGAGTCCGCTGGAAAGATACACGATGCACAGGTGTATCTGCAGCACTCGTAAGGAGAGCCTGGCGGTCCAGGATCGCAAGGCATTCGCGCAGCGCATACTGTCCACCGACCAGGCCCTCCCCGAGGGTGTGAACATTAAATAGAAGAGGAAGATGTGGGCGAAGACGTCGACGCCGTAGTTGGTGCACGAGCTAGAACTCATGAATGTCCAGTGGAGCCCCCAGGCGGCGATCGCGGCGACGTGCGTACGCAGTCCGATCATGAGCGCGGTCAGCGCGAGTAGGTAGGCACTTCCGACCAGTGCCAAGGCGCCGTTCTCGTTAAATCCCCACTGCTGCATAAAATTTAAATAAGGCGCCAGGCGAGGCGTACCCGGTTCGGCGAAGAGGCGCTGCAGCGATTCCTGCAGCAACCCGCCCCTACCGAAAAACTCGAAAAACTCTGGGGAAATTAAGAACGCCTGGAGCAACAGGATCGCGGCCACCGAGATTCGCAGTGCCGCCAAAGGGCGGAACGAAGCCGGCCGTAGGAAAAATTTCTCGGGCAGGATGCGGGCCCGTCGAAAAAAAGTATTTTTGCTCATTTACGTCTCCGCCCGCTTCATGAACTTAGCGGTGTAATATTGGGTCCACTTCGGGCGCTCGCCCGCACGGAATTCAGCCATGCTCGGCAGATCGTACTGTTCGAGCACGACCTCTACCGCGGTGGCTTTCGGGTACCGTGCAAAAATCTTTCCCGCCCAAGAGGCGGTCATCGCGCGCTGCTGTTTACGCTGGGGATTATCCCGCCAGAACCAGCCGATGATATTTCCCACGCGCAAATCCGCTTCGCGGTTTTTTCCCTGCTCGAGCGGAACCACGGCGATAACCTTTCCCCCGGCGTCGAATACCCGAAAGGTCGCACGCAGTACGGTGTCCACCCCGGGGGCGAAAAAACCGTACCCGCTTTTTGAGCCCGAGTACTTCCCGTATTGGTCCGCCATCCACTCGATCGCGGCCATACGCAGATCCGCCTGAAAGGCCCCCGCGGTAACGAAGCCCAGATGAAGCAGCCCCACCGCTAACCAGATTTTTTGGTTCCGTTTCACGAGCAGTCTCCGCCGTAAAAAGTTTTTCATGTGAAGGGGCCCCCTTTTGAAAGCAGGGCCCCCTCGATTCTCCGAGGGCTAGGTTCGCGTCCGGATTACCGGAGGGCGAGCTGAGGCGACGGCATCGCGTCGGTATTCACGTTTTGGCCCGCACCCGAAAACCACGGATAGTAGTGGTTACTGTGCTGGTGGTGCCCACCGTTGTGGTGCCCATTGTAGTGGCCGTTGTAGTGCCCGCTATAGTGGCCGCTGTAGTGCCCACCGTTGTGGTGCCCACTGTAGTGCCCGCCGCTGTGGCCACTGTAGTGATGGCCTCCGCCGTGGCCGCCGTAATGGCCGGAGAGTTCGATCTCATTGACCGCCAACATCGCGGGGGCAGCCGACTCTTCCACTAGCTGAAGGCTAGTCAGGTCAACGGTGCTGGCCGCCTTGGCCATCGTGCCGGTGAAACCAAGCGCGAGGATCATCGCGCTCATTAGGATCGTTTTCATGGTTGTTACCTCTTAGTTGTACGTTTGTGTACGTCAGGGCGTTATTGCCCTTTCGCCTCTTTACGCGCAGGGGGTAGGCGAAAGGCTCACGTAACGCGGCGATCATTATAAAAATGGGATTTTGCCCTGGGGGTGAGCCATTTGGAGAACGGCCGCGCGTATAGAGGGGAAGGTTAGGTGTAATTCCTAACCGTCATACGGTGGGTGTAGCTCAGTTGGTTAGAGCACTGGATTGTCATTCCAGGTGTCGCGGGGTCGAACCCCGTCACCCACCCCAAAAATTTTGCGCCAGCAAAATTTTCCTCTAATTTCGAATCTCGAATTTCTTCCGAATCCCTGCTCCCCACTGATCCTTGCCAAAGGCGCAAAATTTTAGAGATTAGAAATTTGAAATTAGAGGTAAAGGAATGGGACCATTTACATTCGAAAATCTGCTCGTTTACAAGGCCGCGCTCAAAATGGGTTGATACCGTCGACCTTATCTGTAGAGAGAATGTGGGCCGAGTTTCAAACAACCTGCTAGATCAACTCTCCCGCGCCGCTCTTTCCATTCCACTGAACATCGCGGAGGGCAATGGCCGGTGGCACGCAGGTGACAAACGCCAGTTCTTTTGGATCGCGCGCGGCTCCGTATTCGAATGTGTCCCGCTTATCGAAGTCCTCAAGACCCGTGAAGTCCTTCAGCAAAAAGACTACGAGAAATGCAGGGAATCACTGTCAGGATTGGGAAAGATGCTGAGCGGGTTGATCAAGGCGGTCGACAAGTTTGGCATGGCGAAACTCCAAGCTAATTCCTGACATCCTGCCGGGTTCAACTCCCGTCATCAGATCCGAGCGAGACAGTATTCGAACCACTGATGTCTAGCCGCCCCTGCGTGACATCGCGCAAGACAATCGCTAAGCTCTCCCCGTGGACACCAAGAAGCGTCAACGTCTCCGCGAGTTCCCGCTCCTGATTCTCTGCTTCATGACGATCGGCGTCTGCGGGGGGAGATGGCCGGAACTGCTTTTCTATTCGTTCTTCGAAGGCAAATCGGAAGCTGTCTGGGAGCGATTCGAGATTTCAGCCAGAGCCCTCGGGTTGGCGCCGCCGATTTGGCTCATGAAGACCACTTGGGGCCTTTCATGGACGTATGGCGCCGCGATTTATCTGGTCATTCTGTTCGCTCACCTCTTTTGGAGGATGAAGCAGAAGAAAGCCGGCGCAAGTGGCAGCATCGGCGAACGTTTCATGATGCTGCACCTCTTTCTTCTCCTGGGGGCCTTTTACGGCGAGCTGAGGCACAACGTCAGATTCTAGAAAGCAAATCTCTGATGGCTCCCCTCATTGTGAAAGGCGACATCGTCACTCAAAAGGTGGATGCCATCGTCAATGCCTGGAATCGTAATCTCATTCCCTGGTGGCTGCTCCTTCCTCAAGGCGTCTCCGGGGCTCTAAAAAAGCACGCGGGTACGAAACCTTTTCGGGAGCTGCGACGGGCGGGAATGATTCCGCTTGGTGGCGCGGTCATCACCTCCCCCGGGAAGCTGCCGGTCAAGGCGCTCATTCACGTTGCGGCGATCAACCTGCTTTGGAGAGCCAGCGAAAAATCCATTCGCTCGTCGGTTACCAATGCGCTCGAACTCGTTGAAGCGCATCGATTTGCCTCGGTGGCATTTCCCGTTCTGGGGGCGGGCTCCGGGGGATACGATCACGCGTCGGCACTGAGGATAATGGAAGATCAAATCGGCCTCGAACCGCATCGTGCGGAAGTGCGGATCGTCGTTTTCGACGTCGAGGCCCCGGAAACCAGGCATCCGTGTTCTTGAAATTGCGCCCGTACGGCGTAACCACTTGGGTGACCTCTGCTGGTCAGGAAACAGTTTTCAACTGCAAGCTCTACCTCCCTTAACCCTTCTAATTGCTCTCGCATTGTGAGGTACTTCTCCGCAGTTTTCGAAGCTCCAAGTTGATCTTCGACCTCGCAAAGCCGAAATGGGCCTGTAATTGCCTGGAAGTCCAACCTTCCCGACGAAGTCTTGCCAGCTCGCCTAGGTCAATCTGAGCCTGAGCCCATCGGGCCGGACACTCCCGGGCGATGGTTAATGGTTCGAATACTATCCCGTCACCCACCCCAATTTTTTCTTTTAGAAAATCAAAAACATAGAGAACTCGACGTGAGCCTGAGGGTGACGGGCCTCGAACCAATTTCCAATTCCATTCGGAAATCAACGTTCTAAAGTCCCTGAACGCTTGGTTCGCAAGGTCCCCGAGATCGATGCTAAAGGGATCTTTAGTACGAACGGCAACTAAGTTCCGTTCAGGAAATACAACTATGTATTGTCCACCCCAACCACGAGCGGAGAATAATGGTTCGGCTTGCGATCCCGCCGAAAGATCCAGCCAGAACAGAAGGCCATAAGGGAAAAATGGCTGGCTTCTGGTCAGCAAGGTTTCAAGTGTTTTGGGTCGAAGAACCAGCTGTCCGTGATAGGAGCCTTTTTGCAGTAGCATTGAGCCGATCTTCAACAGATCGGCCGTAGTAAGGAATAGCCCCCCCGAAGTGATTTCGTGGCCAACCTTATCTTTGTGCCAAGCAAACTTATGAATGTTGAGGGGACCAAAAACCCGATCCTGAGCGAACTCAGTTACGGTTTGCCCCGCAGCCTGCTCGATTACCGGCTGAAGGAGCGAAGTACCGATATTGCTGTACAGATATCGACTGCCTGGCTCTGCCACTAAGGCGATATGCTTGGCGGCATCCACCGTATCGGGCTTGGACCAGAAGTCGGGCACAGTGTCTACATCGGGCAGTCCACTCGTATGATTCATGATCATGCGAAGCGTGATCTTGGATCTTTGTGTGTCCAACACCCATTCCGGGAGCCATGTAGACATGGGTAGATCGAGAGAGGGAATTCTCTTCTCATCTAGAAGCACCCCTATCTCCAGCGCACAGATACTTTTGGTTATGGACGCTACGCTTCGAGCTACATCCTGGCGACCAAAGTAGTTTGAGTAGATCGTTTGTCCATTTTGCATGATGACTAAGCTGTCAGATTTGGACTCTTTTGCACGCTGGACGATCTTTTGAAGAAGTGCCTGGTTGTCCGCAAGCGTAGGCGCGGAAGCGAAGACCAAGCAGAAAAGGACCAGTTGCCATAGCGTGCGCAGTCAAGACTCCTCAATGCCCGGAATTCCGGGCGCGTCGCAAAGGGTACTTCAGATTTCGGAGCCTGCGAAGCTCTAGGTTGATCTTGGTCCTCCCAAACCCGAGGTGAACCTGCAGTTGCTTTGAGGTCCAGCCTTCCCTGCGCAGTCTTGCCAGCTCGCCTAGGTCAATCTGAGCCTGAGTCCACTGGGCCGGGCACTCCCGGGCAATGGTTGATGGTTCGAATACTATCCCGTCACCCACCCCAAAAATTTTGCGCCAGCAAAATTTTCCTCTAATTTCGAATCTCGAATTTCATCCGAATCCCCGCTCCCGTCACATCCTTGCCATAGGCGCAAAATTTCGACATTCGAGATTCGAAATTGGAGGCAAAGGAATGGAAACATTTACATTTGAGAAATTAGACGTTTATCAGAAAGCTCTGCGATGGGTAGAAGAGGTCGATAGCCTTTGCCAGCAGGCCAAAGGTCGAGTTTCAACGATTACATTAGATCAACTTTCCCGCGCCGCGCTTTCCGTTACTTTGAACATCGCCGAGGGTAATGGTCGCTGGCACACTGCAGATAAGCGACAGTTCTTCTGGATCGCCCGTGGCTCTGTATTCGAGTGCGTCCCGCTTCTTGAAGTCCTCAAAATGCGCGAAATCCTAAAGCAGGAACATTACGAGAAATGCAGGGAATCATTGTCAGACTTGGGAAAAATGCTTAGCGGATTGATCAAAGCGGTCGACAAAATGAACGTGGCGAAACTCAGAAACAATTCCTAATGCCTTTGCGGTTCAAGTCCTTTCATCGGGTCCAATCGAAATAGTATTCGAACCACTCCCGTCACCGACGGGTGGGAACCGTCCGCAGATGTCTCTGTATTTGCTATAATACCTGGATGCGTCTCGCGCTTTTTCTTTTCCTGGGTTTGGCGATCGTCGGCCGGGCGTTCGCTGACGACAAGGACAAGCCAAAGCTCACCGATCCGGCCACTTTTGATTCGCTGATCACCTTTCTGAAGGACAATCCAGACATCGATAGTCCGCAAAAACTTCTAGGGCGCCTTTCTCCGCAACTGGATGCGAACCGTTTCGCCATTGAGGACACGGGCTCGCAGCAGGAGGCGACGAGCGTCCATCCGCGCGCGATTCGCTTTGTCGACGGCGCTACGTTCGCGATGGCCTTCCAGACGAAGCCCGGGGGGAAGGACAAGGTGCTGGAGACTTGGCGTTGGAATCCGGAAAAGAAGGAGTTCGAGTTTCAGACGATCGATTTCGGAAATCCTAAGCCGCCGCAGAAGTTTTCCAAAGGGGCAGTCAACCCCAAGGTTTGCGCAGGGTGCCACGCCGATGCGTTCGGCCAGCTGCTGCCGAAGTGGGATGCGTACGAACGTTGGCCGGGGGCGGAACGGGTTTCGAATCGGGAGACGCTCAACAAGTTCACCTCGGAACTCTTTCAGCTCAACTTCCAGCGGTTCCTGGCGAAATTTCGTAAGCACCCCAACTATCCTCACATGCGCTACGCCATTCTTGGACTCTTGGGATGTACGTACGGCTCTGATTCCCGGTTCGATCTCGTTCACGATGAGTTTCTCAAGAACGGGGAGGAAAGGAAGAAATTCGTCGAGTCGCTGAAGGCCTCGATTGGCGAGGGAAGGCTATTCGCGCAAATCGTGGAAGCGCTCAAGAAGCCGGCCGACGAAAAAGAACGGGCACGGCCGGGCGACCCGTCCGGGGGCGACTTCTTCCTGCAGCAAGTTCTAAAGGGGATGGGCGACCCGCGGCAGAACCCTTTCCTTAGCGTGCAAGCGCGGACGAGTATTCGCTCTCCCGGCAACGGGAACATGACATTGATGGCGGAGATGATCCTGGGCGATCCGGATCTGAACACAGAGTTCGGAAAATACATCGAAACGACGAGCGCCGAGCGCTACACGGAACGGCATTTTTTCCCGGAGCATTACAAGCTCAGGGAAGCCGGTGTCTGTGACGCAGTCCGGAAACGAAGCTTGGCCGCGGCCCAGGCGTTCGACAAGCTCCCGGTCGCGGAGAACACGCCGGTTCCCCCCAGCCCAATCCACGTTCCGGAGAAGAACCGGTAGTGCGCGTCCTGTCATAGCACCACAATTTCAGCATTGCCCGGGTTTCCGGGCGATCGTCGGAGACTTGCTATGGTTACGAATTCTTCGAAGCTCCAGGTTTATCTTGGACCTCC
>JAYUBV010000599.1:0-3590 GCA_043740655.1 Pseudomonadota bacterium
GGGAACTGACGAAAGCCACCGGAACGTTAGAGATGCAATTTGAAATCGCCGCCTCGGCGCATTTGCTTAAGATTGGATACGACGACTCTCGCCGGGTCACCGTGGTCCATCTCCGAGCCATTCGGGTTAACGGGGACAGCCTGCCATTCTCCACGGAGAAACCGGGGTGGCTTACCCACGCTACCGAAACGGTGGCGCTTCCCCCCAGAACGGATAAGCGTCCGTTTCGGATAGCCCTGGAATTCGACGTGGTTCAACCGCTTAAAAATTCGTTAGTCGATATCTACGCCCTACCGTAAATAACGGAGGAGTTGGGGTTGTCTCCTCTGAAGGCGGCAGAACGACGCCATAAAAACTCCCTTATCCCAGGCCGCGGCACTCGCGACGTTTCTAATCTCGCCGTATTCAAGGGGTGGTTTTTGCCGAACTTCGAGCGTTTTTCCGCACGCCAGGAATTTCAAGGGTTTGCGAGTCTGCGGGGTGTGACATCGGGACCGGGGGTGGCTAGTGGAGGACGGGCGGCCTGGGCCTGACGGTGGCGCTCCTGCCGCTTGGGGGTCGACGCCAGGGCATTCGCCTTAGTACGAATGCGGAAGGCCGCATCGCTAGCCAGCGCTGAACGAATAGACGCGGCCGTGACCGGATCTTTCCCGTCGAAAAAGAATTGCAGCGATTCGACGAGGGACGGCAGACCGATACTGTGAAGCTTGGGATGACGTTTTCCAAGAAACTCCGCCAGCTCCCAGAAGCAATCGAAGAAAGGTTCCCCCGCGCGGGACACGTTTTCTTCCATGTGCTTTATGAACGACGGAAATTTTCCTTGGTTGGCGATGAGGTCCCAAAACTTAGCGAACCGTTTAAACCCCTGTACCTCGCCGAAGGTAAGACACTTCGTCTTCAAAACCGAAAAAGGCGGTGCCGATTCGTAGAGTAGACCGGCCGATTCATTCTGGCGGTTGAGCGGCATGCCCTTCAGCCGCTTTAAAATCCCCACCTGAATCTCGTGCGGCTTCATCGACAACAATTTATTAAAGCCCCGACCAAAGCTCACCTTGTCCTCGCCGGGTAGCCCCACGATGAGATCGGTGTGCAGGTGAACTTTGGTGTTCGCCTTCAGGTATTGCAGATTCTCAGTGATCTTGGCGTAGTTTTGAGGACGGCTGATGCCCTTCGACACCGTCTCGTTCCACGTCTGGATCCCCACCTCGAACTGAAGGGAGCCGTCGGGAAATTGCTCGATCCGTTTCTTTAATTCGTCGGGTAATCGTTCCGGCACCATTTCGAAGTGCAGAAACAAACCCAAGTGCACGTGCTGCAGAAAAAAATCTAGAATGCGCGTGCTGACCTTAGTGTTGAGGTTAAAGGTGCGGTCCACGAACTTAAACTGGCGCGCGCCACGCTTGAGCAAAATTTCCAGCTCCGCCAGAAACTCTTCCAGCGGAAAGAGCCTGACCTTTTCATCGAGCGCGGAAAGGCAAAATTCGCAGCGGTAGGCGCAGCCCCGCGACACCTCGACGTAGATCACGCGATGCTTCACGTCCTCGTCCGTGTACAACCGGTAGGGCATGTTCATCGTTTCGAGGTTGGGGGTTAAGCCGGGTACGATCTTCGAGGTCGGCCAGGCGCCGATCGCCAGATACCGGGCCACGAGCACGCGGAAACTTTCTTCCCCTTCCCCCGCAATCACCGCATCGGCCATCTCACACAGCGGCTGGCCATTCTGCTCGTAGCTGACCTCGGGGCCGCCCACGACGATCTTTACATCGGGGGCCACCGTCTTCAAAATCTGCACGGTCTCGGTGGTGAGTAAAACGTTCCACAGGTAGACTCCAAACCCCACCACCCGCGGATTCTTCGCCAAAATCGCTTCCGCCACGTCGGTGGGACGGTGCTCCAATGTCAGCTCCACCAGCTCGGTCCGATCCTTCAAATCCCCCAGATTGGCGTGCAGGTAACGCAGTCCCAGCGACGCATGTTGGTAACGGGCATTAAATGTAGCAAGGATGACGTCCACTAACTGGTGGGTTTAGCCGCCGAACTTAGCGATAGGAAGCGGTTTCTGAGGTAAACTTATAGACATGTACACCGATGCGCATTGCCACCTGACCCACCCCGACTGGAACGGCTCTATGCCGGAGGCCGTCAATCGAGCCCGCAAAGGAGGGATCACCTCCTGGGGACTCGGCGGAATTGAGCCCAAAGAATGGATGTCCCAGATAGGTTTGAGCGCCGATGAATCGCTCAACAAAGCCGTCTGGAAGGCGTTTGGCCTGCACCCCTGGTGGGTTGCGAAGGCCTCGGCCGCCGATATTGAGGCGGCACTAAAGCAGCTCGACGAAAAGCTGCCCCAGGCCAAGGCCCTGGGTGAGCTGGGAGTCGACCTACACTCCCACCCCGAGACCCGGGCGGCCCAAGAGGCGGCCTTCGGCCGGCAGCTCGACCTGGCCAAGAAGCATAAGAAACCGTTGGTGCTTCACGTGGTTAAGGGGCACTCCGAGGTGCTAAAGGGGCTTCGGGCGCGCAACAAAACGTGGAAGGGGATCGTCCACCGGTTTAGCGGCAACGTGGCCGAGGCGCAGGCCTATACCGACTTCGGCCTTACCCTATCTATCGGCGGCCCAGATATTTTGAAACAGGCCAAGTCCCACGCTGCCCTTTGGCGCTCTATCCCGCTTTCTAACCTTGTGCTAGAAACCGATGCCCCCTGGAAAGATACGAGCGTTGCGTTGGAAGACCAGCTCGCTTTCCTGAAGGAAATCGCTCGCACGGTAGGAGAAGCCATCCAGTTTCCCGCCGAAAAGCTACTGGCTACCGCGAAGAAAAATCTAGAGGGCATTTTCGGAACTTTGTAGTTTGTAGGTTGTATGACCCCCGACGTTGAAATTAGTGGGACGCCAGAAAAAAGTCTGAGGCACGGGGAAGAGCTAGAAAGTTATAAGCTCCACCGCCGGTTCGACCGTCTAGCCCGGCTGGTCGGCGACCCTTCGATGAAGCGACTGATGAACTCTCACGTGATGATCGTGGGACTCGGGGGAGTGGGCTCATGGGCCGCGGAAAGCATCGCCCGCAGCGGCGTCGGCCGTATCACCATCGTGGACTTCGACGAAATCTGCATCACCAACTTCAACCGCCAATTGCACGCCTTAAACGGGCTCGTCGGCCGGGACAAGAGCGAGGTCGTCGCCGAACGGCTCGCCGCCATCAACCCGGCCGTGAAAGTTAAAGCACTCCCCCTATTTTACAATGCGGAAAACTGCGCGAAGATTTTTGAAGAGCGGCCCGACTACGTCATCGACTCTATAGATAACCTCACCGCCAAGTGCCACCTGCTGAAATACTGCCGCGACGAAAAAATTCCGGTGGTGTGCGCGACCGGATCGGGGGGACGGCTGGATCCGTTGCTGGTGAAGGTGGAAGACCTGGCGTTCACCACGGTCGACCCGCTAGCGCGCGAAGTGCGGGGCATTCTCCGCAAAAAGCACGGCTTCCCCGCTGACGGCGAAGGGCCGTTCGGCATCACCGCGGTCTACTCCACCGAGCCGGCAACGATGCCGTGGGAGCTAAAGTACGACAACGGCAAGGGATTCCAG
>JAYUBV010000600.1:0-3583 GCA_043740655.1 Pseudomonadota bacterium
GATCGAATGTTGCATGGCAGCCGAGAGCTTACTTATGAATCACTCCGGGGCCTCGCGGGCAAGGAACCGAACGTTCCCCTTAAAAAAGTCGCGTAAGCAAGTTGGCGGAGGGCGCTGGTCAGGTTATACCTGTCAGCTCCAATGGCCACCTCGACGTCCGAAAACACCGCAGAATCCATTACGATCCTTCAGCAGTTTTTCCAACGGCCCGTGGCCGTTGATGCCGTGCGCCCCCTGCGTGACGGGATCGAAATTGGCGTTCACCTCGCCGATAAAAAAACGATCCTCTGCCTGCGCAAGACTCCCGTCGGCATCCAGGTGCTCGAAACGCCACCGCGCGAGCCGGATTTGTCCGTTACGCTCGGCGCAGACAGTCTCACTGCGCTGACCGCGATCCAGGCCGACGATGTCGGCGATATCGGCGTGGAGCTCCTCAAGCTAATGGCGCACTCCGATCCGCAGAAAAAGATCCGCGCCAAGGTCCACATCGGCCTCTTTACCTTTTTGCGAAACGGCTACGTCAGTATTCTTCCGCTCGGCGGAAAGAAGGTGGCCCAGTTTCTGGCGGCGAAAGGGCTATCCGGACTCGGAAAGATCAAATCGGCGATCGACTCGCTGCGAACTAAATAGAAAGGGTATCACGTGGAAAAGCCGCAACGCCTCGTTCCCTACCTCGACCGAACTAAAATCGAATCGCTCAACAAAGAGCTGGGACGAAAAATTTCGGAAGACTACAAAAGGATTCTTGCCCCGGACGAGTCGGTGCTGGCGGTCGTGACGCTGAAGGGGGCCATGTTTTTTGGCGCCGATGTCCTTCGCCACGTCACCATTCCTATGGAGCTCGATTTTGTTCGTTTGACCAGCTACGGGGCGGGCACGTCGTCGAGTGGGCAGGTACGAATTTTGAAGGACATCGAGTCGTCGCCCGAAGGGCGGCACGTGTTGTTGCTCGACGAGATTGTCGATTCCGGGCGTACGTTGGATTTCTTGTCATCGCGTATCCGAGCGCAGGCGCCCAAGACTGTGAAGATCGCAGCGCTACTGAGCAAACCCTCCCGTCGCGAAGTACACGTCGCGCTGGACTATACGGGACTCGAAGTAGAGGATAAGTTTTTGGTGGGCTACGGACTCGACCTTGCGGAACGGTACCGGAATTTGGATGGCATCTTTTCGATGGAGAATTGAAATGAAAACCTTACTCACCTTTCTTTTCGGTCTTTTTTTGGTGTCGGAAGCCGGCGCCGTGGAAAAAGCCTTCAAAGGGCATTCGCCCACTTACCAATTCAACGTCGGCGGTTTGACGGGCTTGGGCGTCGTCGATAGCCGCCCCGGTTACTCTTTATTGGGCACCGCGGCAGTAAAGATCATCAACCGCGGCTTCGTGGAAGACATTAACAACCAGGTATTTCTCGAGGTCGCCTTCGGCCCCCTATTCGTCGGCGGTGGCACAGCGTTCCAATACAGCTTCCACCTTCGCTGGGACTTCGTGAAGGATGAGGACTGGACGTTCTACGCGGTTGGCGGGCTCGGAGGCGTCATCACGGGCAGCAGCTATAGCCCGATACCCCTCGGACCGGCCAAGGCATCCTCCATGTTCTATCCGCGTCTGGGGCTCGGAGCGATGTGGGGATTGTTTAGCGTGGCGAGCCTGCGTTTCGAAATCAGCCACGAGCTGCTGGCCATGGGCGTCGTTTTCTTGCTGTAGTGCATTAAGTTACGCGAAATTCTTAACCGTAACCTTTACCGAAGTTGGTCCGTTCTTCCGATAAGTGTGGGAAGAGCAAACCGACTTTAATGACACCCCATTATCCATCTCGATTCCCTTCCCGTGAATCGTTGCTGCGTGTGACGATCGCGTGTTTAGGCGTTCTATTTCTCTATAGCCGCTGCTCCCTTTTGGGTGGGGGAAGTGAAATCATTCGCGCCGATGGGTACGACGTCGAGGCTCCGAAGGAATGGAAAAAATCGAAGTTAAAGGACGTGGATCGCGCATTCGAACTTCCGTCCGGTAACCGCGTCACGGTCAACTCCTCGTGCCGCCGCTACACGAAGGCGCCTCTGGACGTCATGGCCCGGCACTTGCTCATTGGAAACCGAGGCGTCAAAGTGACACAGCAGGAGCCGGTGGCGGTTGCCGGCGGTGAAGGTTTGCTGACCAAAGCGACGGCGCGGGAAGGCTTAGTTGAAGTACACCTGACGCTCGTGCTGGTCAGAAAACAGGATTGCCTCTTCGACGTGGTTCACCTAGGAAAGAGAGAGATTTCCGGAGACGAGCAGAAGCAGCTCATTCAACTCGCCAGAGGCCTGACTTATGGAACGAACGAAACGGCTGTTGGGGCACACCAGTAAGCGCTCGATCCGGGCGATGCTTCACTTCATGGAGTTCCTAGGCGGCGCGGTGGGGCTGGTCCAAACCACCATCAATCGCCTGCGCAAACCTCCGTTTTATTTCAACCTTTTCATCGAGCAGGTATATCAGCTCGGCGTAAAATCGATTTCGTTGACGACGATCACGGCCCTTTCTACCGGCATGGTGATGTCGCTGCAGTTCGGACACGGTCTAGAGCGCTTTGGCGGCAAGCTTTACGTGCCCAAAGTAGTGGGCCTTTCCATCATGCGCGAACTGGGCCCCGTGCTCACGTGCCTGATGCTGGCCGGACGCGTGGCCTCGGGCATTGCCTCCGAAATCGGATCGATGAACGTCACCCAGCAGGTCGATGCCATCCGCGCTCTGGGCACGGACCCCATTCAGCGCCTGGTCATCCCGCGCTTACTCGCGCTGATTCTTGTGGCACCGTTATTGACGGTGTTGGCGGACATCGTAGGCATCTACGGCGGCATGATCATCAGCTACATCGAATTGAATATCCCGACTGAGTTTTACTTTCACGAAGCGGTTGCAGCGCTTGGCCGCAGCGATTTCACGGTGGGCATCGCCAAGACATTTTTCTTCGGTTTCATCATCGCGATTACGGGCTGCTACTACGGGCTGAACACTACGGGCGGCACGCAGGGCGTGGGCGCTGCTACTACGCGCGCGGTGGTCACCTCGTCGATTCTCATCACCATTACGGACTTTGTTTTGACGAAAGCCTTTCACATCGTCGAGCAGATGGTGGGGGCACAGTGATGATGGATCCGCACAAAAGGGAAGGCTTCGGTGAAGCCGTCATCACGGTTCGTGACGTTTACAAAAAGTACGGCGAGAAGGTCGTGCACCAGGGGATCGATCTCGATATTCGTAAGGGTGAGGTACTGACCCTAATGGGCGGCAGTGGCTCGGGTAAGAGCGTGCTTCTGCGCAGCCTAATTGGCTTGGATAAACCCGACAGCGGGGTCATCGAATTTGAGGGGAAAAATCTCGTCGGGCTCTCCGAAGATGACTTTAAGCCCGTGCGTAAGAAGATCGCCTACGTATTTCAATACGGGGCGCTGTTCGACAGCTATTCCGTGGCCGAGAATTTGGCCTACCCGCTGCGCGAGCATACGAAGATGACCGACACTGAAATCATGGCCAAGGTGTCGGCTACTTTGAATAAGGTCGGGTTGGGGGGGAACGAAAACTTACTGCCTTCGGACCTCT
>JAYUBV010000601.1:0-3580 GCA_043740655.1 Pseudomonadota bacterium
GCGGGAGAGGCGCAGGCGCTAGGTATCCCGGCTGAAAAGATTCTGCTACCCGCCCCGGCCAAGCCGTTCATCGCCATGTTCATGGAACACGAGACGTTGCCGGGCACGACCTGGATGGTTGCCCCCGAGGAACAGTGGCTGCGGCACGCGGTGGTCGAGCCGAAACTTAACTCCGCGTTTTCCTCGCAGTGGACGCAGTTCGCCCGCGCCCGGATGAACGCCGGCGAAAGTCTGGCGTTGGCCAGCACGTCAAAGTTTGAAATCGACTCGTCATTGCCCCCACGCAAAGGCAATCCGCAGTCGGCACGGTTGAACGCGTGGATCTCCACCTGGAACGAATCGCCCGAAGCGGCGAGCGCCTTTGCGATGCTGAAGGGGGCCGCCGCCTGGGATCGTAAACATCTGTGGCATCTCCACGGCAGCGTGAATGAAATGCTGAAGGCGCCGGAGATTGCCCAGACGTTGGGGATACTCGACGGTTTAGATAATTTGGCAAAGCAGCCCTTTACGCCGGGTACCTACGGCTACCTGCTCGCCGCCTTGAATTGGAATGTGAATCGTTACGGCGTAGAGCCGCCGGTCGGTCCCACCGCGGTGCCGATGCCGCCGCACGACGCGCAGCTGGCAAAACTGCTCGAGGTGGTCATTGCGTCGCTAGGTCTCGATCTGCGTAATCCCAACGGCTGGCAGCTCGTTCTGCAACAGCACGGCGGCGTGGAAGAGTGGCTCGCGATGGCGATGAGCCGCAAAAATCTTCTGGTGGGAGCTGGGGATCGTCGTTTTTTGGGCACGACCGTCGACGCCTTCTTCGTCAGCAATCCCAGTGCGATTGGCGCGACGATGGGGTACCGGCCGTTTCCGATCGTGGATGCCACCGAGCGATCGCAACTGGGCGCATTGAAGTCCTTCGAACAATGGCGGATGGCGACAGAAAATCCGGCGCTGTTCCAGAACTACCGGACGAACGCCGACGATCGTGGGCAGCGCCCGCTCTTCGAGCAGCTGGCTTCGGTACAGGGTGAGATGTTGGGGGAGAAGGACCTCATCGAGGGCAACTCGCTTGAGCGTAACCGTTTCAAGACGAACCAGGGAATTTGGGAAAAAGTCACCTTCGGCGACGTGAAAATTTCGGACGGCAGCTTGAACGCCATCACGCGGCGCCTGGAGTTACAGGGCGTAATGTTGGATAAGGCCGACCTGTTATCAACGTGGAAAACGCGCGAGGCATTAGTCGACTTCCGCCGCACCGTGAATGAACTGAATCTGAAGTACAACCACGAGGGGTACCGGGTATTTCAGGGACGGGGCAATGATCTCCCCGAGATTGTCGGCAGCAACTACCAAACGGAACTCAGATCGATGCTCCAGCAGTTCGCGAGCCAGCTGGGAAGCAAGGAGCCGTTGCCGGAGCTAAAGATAACCACGGATGTTCGCGGAAATTCGCAAGGGCTCGCCGCCCAACGCCGCGAGCTGATGGCGCGCGCCATTTACTGGGCTTCGCAGCTCGCCCGCGAAAAGGCGTTCCGCGGTAAGGACATTTCCAAAATCACGGCCGCCCTCGATAGCGCCGACCGATTCTACGTCGAGCAGGCGCAGAAGATTGAAGTGAAGCGTGGCCTGAAGGTTGTGGCCAAGAACGTGAACGAGCGCATGACCCGTGCGTGCCTGGCCTCCGCGGTGAAGTACATCAAAACCCCTGAAGAGTTTAAAAAACAGCGCAAGCTTCTGCTCGAAGATTCGGCCCTCGTGTACTTCGACAATCTTCAGCAGCTGCTCTACTTCGACAGCGGGTGGATGGAAAACGGCGAAAACTCGCAGGCGCGCCGGTTACTCGGCGACATGGCCCGCGAAATTTCCGACCGTAAAAAATTCGCAAACGATCTGCAAACGTTCGTGTTCTGGACCGCGATGGTGTCGATGTCCATCCTAATGATGGGCAAGAGCAATCCGGGCGTCACCCGCGCCTTGTTCGGCTCGCGCGTTGCTCAAGGGATGCTCACCTTCGTGGGCTGGGCCGCGATGATGGGGTTCGCCGGTATTGAAGCGTTCCAGGTTTACGACGATTTCTGGGGGCGGCCGGACGAGTACCAACTTTTGACCTCCGTGCGCGATTCGCAGTTCACCGGTCAGATGCCCGTGATGAAGGACGAGACCGCGGCGATTATTCCCGAAGCGCAGCGCCAGCTGATGCACGACCAGCGTAGTGGCTGGCGCTGGGCGTTCCATCTGTGGGGTGCTACCGCAGGGCTTCAGGCATTGGGTCAGACGTTGAGCTGGGCACGTGGAGGAGTGCGGGCCTTAATTTCAATGAAAAACCCACTCTGGCCGGTGCAGCTGCGCTTTAAGGCGCACGCGCGTTGGTTAGGGTTGTCGTCGGAGAAGGGGGCTTACGAAGCCGTCGCCAGCGCGACCCCCGAAGCGGCAAAGGCCCGCGTGATGGCCGCTTACGAAAAAGTGTTGGGCGCGACCCGGGGCCCTAATGAATCTCTGATCGTGGACGGCAAGGCTGCCGAGCTTCTGCACGCGGACGCCAAGCTTCAGTACGAAGCGCTCTGCAAGCAGCTGGGCCTAAATCCCCGCACGGGCTTGGCGTGGAAAGAAGCCGCCGTAGCGCCGGCCAATCCCAACGCGTGGAATGGCTTGGGTAGCTTTTGGGAACGCCAGCTCGGCCGCGCTGCCCAGGTCGGCAAATCACTTTTGAAGCTCGGCACGTACAACCCTCACAACTGGGCAGCGGCCGCAATTGACTGGGAAGCGGCCGCGATCGGCGCGGCCCGCGCGCAGAGCAAGAATCGCCTCGATTTCCTAAAGGGGCTCATGGAACGGCTGAAGACGCCGGGGGCCCGGGTCACCGGAAATGATCTCGTAGCGCTCGTCGGAATCGAAGCCGATCCGGTGCTCCGCCACAC
The DNA here is from genome assembly GCA_043740655.1 of Pseudomonadota bacterium. GTDB lineage: Bacteria > Bdellovibrionota > FAC87 > UBA2466 > UBA2466 > JBGSST01. Next base: position 2,910 of record JAYUBV010000601.1, read on the forward strand.
GCCGTTCTGGATGAACCTGCTCGGCGTACCGAATCTGGGATCCAGCGTACGTCAGCTACGTAGCCTGCGCGCCATTGCGCAGGCCGATCTCGACGTGTTGGCGCTGCACGATCCGCAGTCGCTCGGCATTATCGCCTACCTGTCTCACCTGAGTCTTGCGGAAGGAAAGCCCGTGGCGAGCTGGGAACTTTTCAGTAAAAACGTGCTACGCAAAACGTTCGACCTACCGGCTCCCGTACGCCGGTTGTTCCGTTCGCTCCAGAAAGACGCCAAGAAGCTTGCCGAGGAGTCGATTGAAGCGATGGCCGGCCAGTTCCAGACCGCGGTCGAAAAAGAGGTCGCGCGCCTTAAATTTTTCCGCGACTGCTTTGACGAAGCCCTGATCGGCATCGGCGATGGCCGCCGAGCCTTGCTCGTGGATAAGTACCAACGGCTGATTCAGTCGACGCTAAAACAGTATCCTCCCGAGCAGCTGGCCCACTTCAAAGAGGCTTTCCTCGGCGAACTCGGTTTGGGCATGGGCGTGGAAGCTAAAAAGCGTATCACCTTCCTCCACCGGATGGTGGAGTGGCAATCGCGCAGCGAAGCGGCGTTACAGTCTTTCTGTAAAGATAAGGGCATCACGCGTGAAGAGGCCATCCACTGGATGACCAATCCGAAGGGGCCTAACT
>JAYUBV010000602.1:0-3578 GCA_043740655.1 Pseudomonadota bacterium
GATTACGGCTTTACGGGGCCGTGCTTGCGCGCCACCGGAATTGCCCACGATTTGCGTAAGGCATCCCCTTATTACGGCTACGACAAGTTTAAGTGGAACGTCGTGACGGCGGAAGGCGGCGACACCTACGCTCGCTACCTCGTGCGCATGGGTGAAATGCGCGAGTCGTTGAAGATTTTGGAGCAAGCGTTAAATGATATCCCGGAAGGGCCGGTAAACGTGGCCGACTGGTCGATTAGCCTGCCGCCTAAAGAGCAGGTCTACACGACGATCGAAGGGCTGATGGCCCACTTTAAGCTCATAATGCATGGGATTAAGCCTCCGGTCGGAGAAGTGTACTCCGCGACCGAAGCCGCCAACGGGGAGCTGGGGTTCTTCATCCGTTCCGAAGGCGAAGGGCGCCCGTACCGCGTGCGCTGCCGCCCGCCGTGCTTCGCGGTTTACCAGGCGTTTCCGGAGATGGCCATTGGTCAAACGGTATCGGACGCGGTGTCCACGTTGGGCAGCCTAAACATTGTGGCGGGAGAGCTGGATCGGTGAGCGACGTGAACACAACTTCGGTCTCCTTCAACCCCGAGATCCAAAAACGGTTCGAAGCGACGGTCGCCAAGTACGAGCGAAAGGCGAGCGCCTTGCTGCCGACACTTTACCTAGCCCAGGAGCAATTTAGTTTTCTATCGCCGCCGGTGATGATCCACGTGGCCAAGCTCTTGGACATGCCTCCGCGTGAAGTGTTCGAGGCGGTGAGCTTTTATACGATGTTTCGCAAGAAGGACATGGGGCAGTACTGCCTGCAGGTCTGTCAGAACGTCACTTGCTGCCTGATGGGCAGCGACGATCTTTTCAAGGTGATCCAAGAAGAGCTCGGCATCGGTCCCGACGAAGTCACCGCGGATAAAAAGTTTTCGCTCGTGCCCGTGCAATGCTTAGGCAGTTGCGACACCGCCCCGGTAGTGCAGATTAACGACGACTACGTGGAACGGCTCGACCCGGAGAAATTTCGGTCGCTCATTAAGAAACTCCGGGCGGGCGAGAAAGTGGCGGAGGTCAGCCAATGAAACTGCTAGCCCCCGAACGGCGGATTTTGACCAAAGGGATCGACACGCCGGACCTCAATACGATTGAAGTTTACGAAAAACAGGGTGGGTACTCGGCGCTTAAAAAATCGTTCGGCATGGCCCCCGACGCGATCATCGGTGAAGTGAAGGCTAGCGGCCTGCGCGGCCGTGGCGGGGCGGGGTTCCCCACCGGCATGAAGTGGGGCTTCGTTCCCTTTAATCTCGGCAAGCCCATCTACTTGTTATGCAACGCGGACGAGTCGGAGCCCGGCTGCTTTAAAGACCGGCTGCTCCTTGAGAAAAATCCGCACCTGTTGATTGAAGGCATCATCATCGCTTCGTTCGCGGTGCGCAGCCACAAGTCGTACATTTACGTGCGCGGCGAGTACACCCTGGCGGCTAAGATCGTTCAGAAGGCTATCGACGAGGCCTACGCCCGGGGATACCTCGGCAAAAACATTTTGGGATCAAAGCACGATCTGGATCTGGTGCTCCACCGCGGCGCGGGCGCCTACATCTGCGGCGAAGAGACCGGTTTGATTTCCTCGCTCGAAGGCAAAAAGGGCTACCCGCGTTTGAAGCCGCCGTTTCCTGCGGTGTCGGGCTTCTTGAACTGCCCCACGGTCGTGAACAACGTCGAAACGCTATGCACGGTTCCCTGGATTTTGAATAACGGCGGTGCGGCCTACGCGGCGTACGGCACCGAGAAGAGTAAGGGAACCCGTCTGTTCTGCCTCTCCGGCTGGGTCAATAAGCCCGGAGTGTACGAAGAGGAATTGGGTTTACCTCTGAAAGTAATGATCGACCATTACGGGGGCGGGATGAAAGACGGGTCTACGCTTAAGGCCGTCATCCCCGGGGGCAGCTCGACCCCACCGCTGACCGCGGAAGAGGTCGACAAGTGCCTGCTCGATTACGATCACATCGCCACCTTCGGCAGCTTTTTGGGGGCCGGTGGCATCATAGTTATCCCCGAGCACATTCCTCTCATCAAAATTTTGGAACGGATTGCCGAGTTTTACTGGGACGAATCGTGCGGTCAGTGCACCCCTTGCCGTGAAGGCACGGGTTGGCTCTTTAAAACCATCCGTTCGATCGAACACCACCAGGGGGCCAAAGGGGATATCGACGATCTGAAGAAGACCGCTAAATCCATGATGGGCGCTACGATCTGTGCGCTGTCGGATGCGGCGGCGATGCCGGTCTTGGGTTTTTTAAATAAGTTCCCGCAGGATTTTCAGAGTTTGCTCGATGAAGCCGAACGGCGTCGGCAGGTACCGGCCGGCCGCAAGCTGGACGGTAGCGAAGAAGCCATTGCAGGAGGTCTCGTATGAGTGAAGTGAAAAAGGTAGTCACGCTCGAGATCAACGGCAAAAAGATCGAGGTAAGCCCCGGAACTACCGTGTTCAATGCCGCGGTGGCGGCCGGCATCTTCATTCCGCATTACTGCTACCACCCCGACCTCTCGATAGCGGGCGTGTGCCGTATGTGCATGGTGGAAATTGAGAAGGTGCCGCGGCCCCAGATCTCGTGCAACACGATCGCCACCGAGGGCATGGTGGTTAAGACCGACACCGACAAGATCAAAGAGTCGGTCAAGTCGGTGCTGGAGCTCCACCTAATCAACCATCCGCTGGATTGTCCCATCTGCGACAAAGCGGGCGAGTGCGGACTGCAGAATTTTTATAGCCAATACGGCCTCTACAATTCGCGCATGGACTTCGAGAAGGTCCACAAGCCCAAGGTACAGGACATCGGTACGATCGTGCTCGATGCCGAACGCTGCATTTTGTGCACCCGTTGCGTGCGTTTCACCGCCGAGGTTACCAAGACCAACGAGCTGGGTATCTTCCAGCGCGGTGATCGCAGCACGCTTAAGGTTTACGACGACGGCCATCTGCGTAACGACTACACGGGTAACCTGGCCGACATCTGTCCGGTGGGCGCCTTGACCGCCAAGGACTTTCGCTTCCAGCAGCGCGTCTGGTTCCTGGAAAAGACCTCTTCGGTCTGCGGAATGTGCGCGCACGGATGTAATACCGAAGTCAGCGTCAACCCTAAGAAGAATCAGCTGTACCGCGTGGAACCGCGCCGCAATCCGGAAGTGAACAAGAGCTGGATCTGTGACGACGGCCGCTGGAAATACCATTACGTCACGGCCGATAGCCGCCTGCACCTGCCCAAGAAATTGTGGGAGGGCGTGTGGCGCGATCACACCTGGATGGACTTCTTTAAAGAGATGCCGGCCATCCTAAAGCAGGGAAATTCGGTCGTGGGGTTATCCACCCAGCTCACCAACGAAGAACTATTCGACTTAGGCACCACGCTTAAGGCGATGGGGGTCACGACAGTCGTGCGGCTGGCCGACGACGTGGCGGTGAAGGATAAGAAGCCTTTCGACGGCATCTTGAAGCACGCCGATCTCACTCCCAACGCAACGGGGTTCGAGCAGGTGATGGGCTGGATGGGGTTGAAATGGACGACGCTGGCGGACGGCATCGCGGCGCTAGGCCGAACCCC
>JAYUBV010000603.1:0-3576 GCA_043740655.1 Pseudomonadota bacterium
GCGGTGACCCGAAGCATGCGATCGGCCTCGACTTCGAAATACTCTAGCGCGGGGGATTGTCCCACCGAAACGGCGATGAGGCGAAGGTGATCTAACGTAAGCTTCTTCAGCTCCACGTACTCAAACTCTACCCGCAGCGGAAATTCGCCCACGTTCACCTGGTAGGTCTCGGTCGTCGGATAGGCCAGCGTATTGCCGACCGTGGTCTTTAGCTTTTCTACTTCGCGTTCGATCTCGGCGTTGGCCATGTTGAAAAACACGAGGCAGCCGAAACGAAAGACGAATAGATAACTGTTCTCACCGTACTGCAAACGCAGCTCTTGCGGCGAAGAATCGATGACCTTGCCGGCCAAGACGGAGCGAATCCCTTTGATGTTGATCGACTCAAAGAGGTTGATCGCTTGTACGGTAAATCCAGCCGCGGTAGCCATAGGGGCAAATCTTAACGAAAAACTCACCAAACGGCGAGCGTGCCGCGTCTTTTACGACGAGTGCGCGTCGTGAGGGGTGTCGCCCGGGTCTATCCCGGGTCTATCTCGGGTGACCGACTCCGTTTGCCCTTGGTGGCGAGAAACTCATGAAAGCGTTTCTCCACGCCAATCGCTTTTGGCTGGTAGAATCGGGTGCCCTCGAGCCCCTCGGGCAAGTAACTTGCCGGCACCCAGCCCGCATCGGATCGGTGAGGATAATCGTACCCTTTGCCGTAGCCCCATTCTTTCATGGCCTGGGTCGGGGCATTTCTTAGGTGCATTGGCACCGTCAGGTGACCGGTCTCTTTCGCCTTCTCGATCGCTTTGTCGATGGCTTCGTACGCGCGATTGCTCTTTTCCGAGCAGGCTAAGTAGGTAGTGGTCTGCGCGAGAATGATGCGTGCTTCGGGCATGCCGATTAGGTGAACCGACTGGGCCGCCGCTTGCGCGAGCACGAGCCCCATGGGATTGGCGTTGCCGATATCTTCGGCGGCCAGAATTACCAAACGGCGGGCGAGAAACATCGGGTCCTCGCCGCTTTCGATCATACGAGCGAGGTAATACAGAGCGGCGTCGGGATCGCTTCCGCGCACGCTTTTGATAAAGGCGGAAATCATGTCGTAGTGGCCTTCGCCTTTTTTGTCGTAGTAAAGGCTCTGCGACGACGCCAAATTTTTTAGGTCCTCTTCGGTCAGTTGCGTAGAAGAGCTGGACAGCAGCAGATGATCCAAAAGCGATAAAGCCTTACGGGCGTCGCCGTTGGCGATGCTGGCCAAATTTTCTAGTAAGGATTCCGATAGCACCCGCCCGTGCGGAATCGCGCGGACCAGTAGACTTATGAGATCCTTCTGTTCGATTCCTTTAAAGTGAAAGACCAAACTTCGCGAGAGAATCGCGTTGTTGATCTCGAACGAAGGATTTTCGGTGGTGGCCCCGATGAAACGAATTGAACCATCTTCTAAGAAGGGCAGCAGCACGTCTTGCTGCGCTTTATTCAAGCGATGAACCTCGTCGATGAAAAGGATCCATGCCCTTTTGCCTGAATTTTTTTCGAACCGTGAACGCTCGAGATTCTCTTTGATCTCCTTCACGCCGGTATTCACCGCGGAGACCTTCGTGAACGGACGCTGGGAAGCGTTAGCGATGAGCTGTGCTAGCGACGTCTTGCCGGTGCCGGGCGGCCCCCAGAAAATCAGACCCGACCATTTGTCGGAAGAGACCATGGTCTTGAAACGTTCGTTCAAGAAGTGGGTTTGTCCTACGAACTCATTAAGCGTTTTGGGGCGCAGGCGTTCGGCCAACGGGGCATCGTCGTTCGCGCTGGCGGTACCGGCGAAAAGGTCATTTTGGAACTGGTCGCTCACCCTCTCGGGTTAGCCCTAAACGGGGGTACCGCCAAGCCCCAAAACGTGCCAGGCCAACTTCGGGGTCTGAGATCGTTCGACCGGGGAGGGAAAGGGAATCTGTCCGCTCGTCGTGCCTCGGGCGAGTGGGTCGGTAAGGATACCTTTTTGGTCGGGCCCTGCGGCGGCCTTCGCGGCCAGATTCCCTTTCCCTCCCTTCCCGCCGGTCGACCTATCCCAGGCCTTCGTTTGAACCGCGTGCTTACGTTTTTTACACCTTGGCGGCCCTAGACAGGAAACAACAGTTTTTTGCCTTTGGTTTCAAGGGGGCGGGGTGGCCCCCGGTTTGCTCCTTTATTGGTTGGGAAAAGGAATCGGGGGGTTTTACATGCAACGAATACTTTGGATGCTCTTTATGGTGGCCGTCATCTTTTCGGCCTGGGGATTGTTCTTGGATAAAGCGTTCGCCGGGGATTTCCAGGGTTTGCAGCAGCAGGCCACCGCGGAAGCGCAGATTTTACCTCCTAATGCCGGTTGGAGTCAGCGCGCCATCGGCGTAATGCCTCGCCCCTCGACCGAAGGTCAGGAAGCTCGGCCCGCCGCTCAAGAAGAAGAGCGGGGCGACTCTTACTCGTCTCCCGCTTCTTCCGACGGCGACGGCGATTAATCCATTCGCTATAATCGGCCTCAATGAAAGGCCGTGTCATTTCCGGAATGGCCGCGTGGTGGAATTCCGTGCGGTCCACACCCGCCGCTTATTGGCGGTTTAGTTTCACCTCGCCTTATCTTTACCGTTTTTTTTGGGGCGAGACGGTTCCGTCGTTTCTCGTCGGAACCTCGCTCTTTCTCCTCATTTTGCTGATGGCCCAGGCCATTCGCTTAAGCGAGTTTCTCGTCGCCAATCAGGTCAACGTTCCCGATATCTTGGCGATGTGTTGGTACCTACTGTGGTCTCTGGTGGGTTCGGTCATTCCCATGGCCTACCTCTTCTCGGTGCTGCTAGGAGTTTCGCGTGCCCACTCCGAAGGCGAAACGCTGGCGCTGCAGGTGAGCGGAATCAGCCTGCTGCAGGCGTTTGGGCCGGTGGCGATTCTGTCTTTTTTAGTCAGCGTGATGTCCGTCTATTTTTCGATGTATCCAGTGCCCCAGGGAAACCGCAAATTTGAGCTAATGATCTCCCGCTTCCAGCAGGAAAAGGTCATGGAGGCCTTACGGCCGGGCGTCTTCATCGGTGGCTTTCACGGTCTGACTTTGTACGCCGAACAAGTGATCCCCGCGAAGAACGAAATGCGTCGGGTATTTCTCTTCGACGATCGCGACGATACCCACCCGCTCGCCATCACCGCGAAGAAGGCCGTCATCATCTCGGCCCCCTACGAAGGGGTGCTGATGCTGAGGCTTTCCGACGGTTCGGTCTACGAAGATGGCAAGAAGGCAGACAACGATCTGCTCCGCATCGACTTCGACGTACACGACATCAACTTAAGCCACGCGCCACTCGGCGAGGCGTGGCGCGACTACAGCCCCCTTTCATTGAACTACGACCAGTTGAAAAAAAGGATTTCCGAAACCACGGAGGAACGCGATCCCGTCGGGCTGCGCACGTTGCAGGTGGAGTTTCACCGGCGCATCTCATTGGGGTTTTCGTGCTTCGTATTCGGCGCGCTAGGTTTCTTCCTGTCACTGTTGAGTGCCAAGGGAATCCGCGGGGGGGCCATTCTCCTTTGCACCGTGGTCGGCATCAGCTACTGGCTCTGTCTAGT
>JAYUBV010000604.1:0-3572 GCA_043740655.1 Pseudomonadota bacterium
CATGGAAAGCGAACGGCCCGACGCTTTGTTCCGCGACCCCTTCGCGCGCGAGCTGGGTGGCGAGCATGGCGAGGCCATCGTCAACGAGATGCACCAGGGGCGAGGCGGCGGCTGGGTCATCATCACCCGCACCTACATCATCGACGAATACCTCCGTAGGCTCATCACGGAAAATGGCGTCGAAGTGGTAATCAATCTGGCCGCCGGTTTGGATTCCCGCCCTTACCGCATGGATCTCCCCGCTAATTTGCTTTGGATTGAAGGGGACATGCCCGAGCTCAACGCCTACAAGGCGGTAAAGATGGAGTTTAAGACGCCGCGCTGCCAGCTCGAGCGGTGGGACGTGGATTTATCGCAGGCCTGGGCCCGCAACGATTTTTTCGAAAAGGCCGCGGCGAAGGCCTTGGGACGCAAGACGGTGGTGATCACCGAAGGACTCTTGATGTACCTGACCGAAGCGCAGGTCATCGATCTCACCAAATCGCTCAACGAAGCGCCCTACATCCAATACTGGATTCAGGATTTTCTTTCACCTAGGACCAAAGATCGCGTCATGAAACAGTGGGGCAAATCACTGAAACGCGCCCCGTTCCTCTTCGCTTCGCAAAAAGGCGCTTCGTATTACAAAGAGTTCGGCTGGGGCATCGTGGAGCTGCGGTCGCTGCTGTTGGAGTCGGTGCGAATTAAACGGCCCATGCCGATGGGCTGGCTGTGGAAGTTTATTTACGACATCGTGCCCGCCAAAGGGCAAAGCGAAATGCTGAACTCCGCGGCCGTAGTGCTATTGCGTCGGGAATAGACTGTCGTTGCGAAGCCCCGCAGGGGCTGAAGCAATCCCGTCGCACAAGGACCAATCCGTTGGATATCATGCGAAGTGATTCGCGTGGCGTCTGCCTAGGCCTCGCCTCACAATGACAACTAGTCCTCCGCCGGAATGTCTTCGGTGAGCATTTTGAAGTCGGGGAAATGCGCCTTCATGTAGTCCTTAAGCCGCCCCTTCAGGTCTTCTTCAATCTGACGCGCTCGTTCTTTGGTGAAACCAAATTTGTCGCCAATCTCCTGTAACGTCATCGGATCTTCCGACGTGAGGCGATCCTTGAAAATAACTTTGTCCCGCCCTTTTAAGGTGGAGCCGAACCTGCCTAATATTTCTAGGAACAGCTGCTTCTGCTCGTTGGCCCCTAGAAGATCGTCGGCCGCCTCACCCGTGTCGGCTAAATTCTGAATATGCGTTTTGCGATCGTCGCCCGGCATTGGCGCATCGAGTGAGAGCTCCGGCCCGGATAGGCGCTGGCTCATCTCCTCGATCTCCTTTTCCTTCACGTCGAGCTTGGCGGCAAGAAGCTTCACCGATTGGCTTGGCACCAGCCCCTGCTGCTCCAATTTTTTCTGCTCGGCGCGCAGCCGGTAAAACAGCCGCTTTTGCGCCTGCGTGGTTCCCATCTTTACTAACGAATAGTTCCGCAAGATCGCGTCTTGAATATAGCTACGGATCCACCATACGGCGTAGGTGGTTAGACGCGTTTCTTTATACGGATCAAAGTCACGCACGGCTTTGACCAGCCCCATGTTGCCCTCCTGCACGAGGTCGAGCAGCTTCATGCGGTAGTTCACGTATTCAAACGCCACCTTCACCACGAAACGCAGGTTGCTGGTGACCAGCTTCTGCAGCAGCTCTTTATCCCCGGTGGCTTTGTACTTAACCGCGATGTCGTGTTCTTCTTCGCGGGTCAAAAGGGGGTATTTTTGAATTTCTTTCAGGTACTGCTGCAATAGCGGATCGAGCGCGGAGGGGGCAATGGAGCCCCGCCCTTTGACCGAAAGCTTCTTGCGCCCAAACGAGGAGCCTGATTTCGAGGATTTATCGTTGTCTGACACGAGACGACTTTTACCAAACGCCAGCGAATCTGGGTACCCAAGTCTGGTATCATCGGGTAGCTTCTGACGGTCTCATGGATAAGCTCTTTGTTTACCTTACCGATCTCTCGGGAAATGGCGCCTACGCCATCATTTTTGGCATTTTGGTGGCCTGTGGCCTCGGCCTTCCGCTTCCTGAGGATGTTCCCCTCGTAGCCGGTGGCTACCTGGTCTGGGACGGCACGCTCACCTGGTTCGCAACGGTGGCGGTCACGATGGCCGGCGTGCTCATCGGCGACACCATTCTTTTCTGGCTCGGCCGCAATTTCGGCATGCGCCTTTTGGACCCGCGCCGGAAAAAACCCTTTTTCCCGGCCGAACGCGTTCGACGCGTGAAGGCTTATTTTCGTAAGTACGGCGATAAGATTGTTTTCTTCGCCCGTTTCGTGGCGGGTTTTCGCGCCGTGGCGTTCTTCATGGCGGGAGCCATGCACATGCCTTACCGGCGTTTCATTCTATTCGATGGCCTGGCCGCGTTGATTAGCGTCCCCGTCTGGATCTGTTTGGGTTACGGCCTGGGCCACTACTTCGGCGAAGAAATCAGCGGGATTCTGGGAAGCCTGAAGAATTTCAAGACCGGCTTCAGCATCGTCATCGGACTCGTCGTACTCTACTTCGCCATTCAGGGCGTTCGGAAATATCAGGCGGCCAAAAAAGCGGCGGCGGCCCTCAAGTCTTAGCCGCGAGGCACCATGCTAAAATATGGCATGCGTACTTTTGTGCTCTTGGCCCTGACTCTTTCCGCGGTTTCAGTTCGTGACGCACAGGCCATGGACTTGTGCGCCAAGGATTTTGGCGCTCTCGCTAGATCCCCGGAGGAGATACAAACGCTCACCGCGAATTCCTATGGACAGCTCCTCGATTTGCTCAAGGACACGGGCGTCAAACAGCGGGTGCTCGAAAGTATTGTGGCGAATAAGGATCCTTACGCGTTGCCGAAAGAGGAGCGCGATTTAACCGCGGTCGAAAAACCTTTGGCCCAGCTACGCGAAATGCTCAGGGAACTCAAATGGGAATCCCCCGTACTTTTGGAGCAAATGGTCGAGGTGGCCCGGGGGAAGCTGCAAGGATCCGCCGAAGCCAAAGTCCGGGTCGAAAAAGCCGGTGACACGAATGTCGCGGTCAAATGGTTCCCGTTTCCGGAGGCGGACTTTTCGAAGCAAAGTGCCGATGGGAGGTACTTTTACACGATCACGATCGAAACGCTCGCGAACTTGGTCGTACACGATACGGAGACCAATACGTCCCATACTACGCCGATTCCCAACGCCCGCGGAGCGAGCGGGTACGCCACGGCATTAAATGCCAATGGAACGAAGCTAGTGGTCGCCGTAAACCGCGCCAGGGACGGTGCAGGCAACCAAGTTTTTCAGGTACACAACCTCGTAAACGGTAAGCTTGATCCGCTGGGGACTCGCATCGCGGTGGGACCACGTTCCGACGCTGCCTCCGCGGCCGCGGCGAAGGCCGAATTGCGAATGATCCAGCGCGTGGTCCCGCTGGCCAATCCCGACTGGGTGCTCGCCGAGGTGATTCATGAGGAACCGCCGTCCGGCGAAAGGGTAACCCGTTTCCACCTGGTCGATCTGGCCCAGGGAAAAACTTTTCCCATCAAACCCGTGCCCGAGGATGGGTATTGGGAGCACATTACCGGA